>NZ_JALCZV010000019.1:0-81462 GCF_023373925.1 Fibrobacter sp. HC4
GGGAGGCTTACCGGGAAAGGCGTACCCTGCCGGCGGCCTTTCCGCCTGTCCCCAGGTTTGCGGGGCCTGCCCGACGAATCATCCCCTCAAAAAGCTGTCTATCAATTTGTGTAATAGATATGTATTGCGTTGCCTTACTTGCAAGGATGTCCTAATCTATCTATATTTGGGCCACTAACCCCCAAAAAACCTTAAATTAAGGCAATCTTATGTCAGATCGTTTTATCGTGACCGGCAACTTCACCGATGATCCGTTTGCCATTGATATGGCTCAGTACATCGGTCTCCGCGAAGACATTTCCGACGTGGTCTCCCTGAAGACTTTCGCCAACTCTGAATTCTGCCCCCGCTATATGCTGGATGCCGATGATATCGAACATATCGGCCGCCGTCTGGAAGGCAAGATTGTCTTGATCTGCTCTGTTTCTAACCATGAACGTAGTCGTAACGACTACGCTATGCGTAACTGCATCCTGGCACGCGCTGCCAAGGATAACGGCGCCGAACAGGTTGTTCTCGTAGAACCGGATTTGTTCTACTCCGCACAGGACCGCGGTCCCCACCGTATTGGCGAACTGGAAAAGGATCGCCCGGATATCGACCTCAAGAAGTTTGATGGTCAGGCTTTCACTAGCTTGCTCTATGCCGATCTTCTGAAGAAGGCCGGTGTGGACGCTGTTGTTACCTGCCACAACCACAGCATCAAGGTTCAGAACCTGTTCAACGATATTTTCGAAGGTCATTTCCACAACCTGATTCCTACCGATGTCTATGCACACTACATCAAGAACAGCAACTTCGTGCAGACTGGTAAGGATGGTAACAACCTGGTGATCGTTTCTCCGGATAAGGGCGCACGTCCTTTCATGAACGCTGTGTTCGATGCTCTCCAGCTCCCCGAATGCAAGCGCGTGGTGATGGACAAGGTACGTACTGGCGAACGTGAAATCTCCATGACTTTCAACCCGGAACTTTCTGACATCAGCATCGATGAAATTGAAGGTAAGGACGTGATCGTGTTCGATGACATGGTCCGTACCGGTACTACTATCGTGCAGTGCTGCGAACACATCAAGAAGGGTCATCCCAACCGCGTGTGCTTCGGCGTCACCCACTTCCACACCAGTGCAGAAGCTCGTGAAAAGCTGAACAGCCCCGCTATCGATGAAATTCTGACCACCTCCACTCTCCCCGACATCATGAATCGCGACTGCCAGGGTCGTCTCCGCAAGAAGCTCACCGTGCTGAAGCTGGGCAAGTGGATGGCTCGCCATATCATGCAGACTTACGGCATGGACGATGGACGCTTCGAACGTGACTTCTACAAGATCGACATGAGCTCCAAGAATCCCCGTTGGCCGCCTCAGCAGTTCTAGTCTGAATCGATACGGTTTAATGTAAGCGATTTAAAGAAGGCCTCGGACTTGGTCCGAGGCTTTTTCTATGGGTTAGATTTTTCTGTTTGCGATTATACCTAGGTTCCTTCATTAATTCGGAATGCCACCATGGTAATGTCGTCAAACTGGGGAGCCTTGCCGGCATGGGTCCTGACGGCCTCGCGAACGTCCTTACAGAGTTGTTCCAGGGGCTTGTCCTTGGAGGCATTCAGTGCGGCCAGCATTCGATCGTTGCCGAATTCCTCGTTGTTTTCGTTCATGGCTTCGGGAATGCCGTCGGTGTAGGTGAACATGATGTCGCCGGGTTCCATTTGCAATTCGAAGTTCTGGTACTTGATGCCAGGCATGCCGCCGACTACAAAGAAGCTCTTGATTTGGGCCAGGTAGAATTCTTTGCCCTTCTTCAGGAGTGCTGGCTTTTCGTGGCCCGCATTGCAGAAGGTGAGGACGTTTGTCTTTAGGTCCAGAACGCCGCAGAGGATGGAGACGAACATGTCGACGGTATTGTTTTCGCAGATTTCCTGGTTGGTTCGTACCAGGGCCTCGGCTGGAGAGTAGCCGTTCATCAGGTTGTGGCGCAGGATAATCTTGCTGACCATCATGAATAATGCTGCGGGGATGCCCTTGCCGGATACGTCGGCGATACAGAGGGCGATGTGGTCTTCGTCGATAAAGAAGAAGTCATAGAAGTCACCGCCAACTTCTAGGGCGGGGTCCATCATGGCGTAGTTTTCAAATCGTTTGGAGTGGAGTGGCTTGGGGAGGGCCGCCAGCTGGATGGCTGTCGCAATTTCAAGGGCCGTATGTTCTTTCTGCTTTTCCGCCGTCATTGCCATAATGTGGTTCAGGTAGTCATCGATCTTGCGGGACATGTCTACGTAGGAGCGGGAAAGGGCGCCGATTTCGGTGGTATACTTCAGGTACTTTTCGCACTTGTTGGAGATTTCCTCCAGCTTCTTTTCCATGGTTGAATCGTGGCTGAATATCATGGCGATTTCACTCATCTTTTCGATGGGCTTGATAACGGTGCTTTCGATAAACCGCAGATGGATAAGGCTTCCCCAAATGAGGATGTTCAAGGTAATGACGGCACTGTAGTAGACCTTGTTCCATAGGTCCAGATTGCTGAGGTTGTACCTATAGTGGAACACGTTATAGGCGGCGATACCGGAGCAGATAGAAATGAGGATGCTCAGCAGGAGTATGAACAGCAGGAATTTTTCGTTAAGGGAGAACGAGAGGATGGTATTCCTGGGGGAAGCGCGGTGGTACTTATACTGGAACACGACGGAGGATAGGCTTAGGTAGGGGATGCCCATTACGATCATCGCCAGTAAGTTATTGAAGAAGATATTTTCGCCCAGGATAAAATTCGACGGGAGGCCGACACACTTTAATAGCAGACAGATAAGGAACGCCACAAGGAGGGCGTCTGCCGTGGATATGATGAGGTATTCTACGACTTTGTGGACTCGGTTCAGTCGGAACTTGTTGATGTTATTGCGGCGGAGGTAATGCCAAACTTTGGCGGGAATGTACCCGTAGATAATCTGGATGAGGAATCCCGGTATGAAGACGGCGGCGGAGTATCCTGACTGGATGTCGGAGAAGAGGTTTGCGAAGGCGCAGCCCAGGGCTCCGGGGAGACCGAAGGTCATGGAAAACAGCATGGGGAGGGCTGCAACCAGGCGGACTTCCGTCGTATCCGAAATCTTGAGGAATATTCGGCAGGGGAAACCTAACAAATAGAAGGTAAGTCCACAGAGTAGGGCGATAACGACTTTGGTCAGAAGGGGGTGTTTCTTCATTCTTTCTTTCATTTGACAATATCTGCAAGAATTTTTCAAGTTTAATATAATTTACTTACGGAATGGTGATTTATATTATAAAACTTTTAGTGCGTTATGGCACATTTTGAGATTGTGGTCTTTAGGGTGAATTCGGTGGCGAATTGCGTAGACTAAAAAAAAATTTTGATTATCTTTAATGTGCAAGGGCTGAAAAACAAAAACAATCAACCATAGGTGTGTATGTCCGCAAAAGTGACTAGCAGCGATCGCATCGAAGAACTTTTCCCGGAAACTCCGGTCCGCAAGATCCTTACCCCCATTGAACGTCTCATGAAGGTGGAGACTACTGGCGGTATCGTTCTTATCATTATGACCATTGCAGCTTTGCTGTGGGCTAATCTCAGCCCTGAGTCCTATCATCATGTATGGCACATGCCTTTTGCCGTGACTATCGGTAGCTGGCTTGGTACTGCTGATTTGCATTGGCTGATCAATGATGCCTTGATGACCATCTTCTTCTTTAACGTGGGTCTCGAGGTGAAGGGCGAGATGACTTACGGCGAACTTCGCGATCCGAAGGCTGCAAGTCTTCCGATTCTCGCGGCTGCCGGCGGTATGCTTTTCCCGGCTTTGATTTACTTGGCTGTAAACGGTCTGACAGGTACGGACGCGACTCGTGGTTGGGGTATTCCCACGGCAACGGATATCGCTTTCGTGGTTGGCTGTATGGCTATCCTTGGCAAGAAGGTGCCCCATGCTCTCCGCGTGATGATTTTGACTTTGGCTATCGCCGACGATATCGGTGCCATTCTCGTGATTGCCATTGGCTACCCCAGCGGTGACGGTATCAGCTTTGCCGCTCTGGGTACTGGCGTTGCCTTGCTGGTCTTGATCAATGTGCTGTTCCGTCTGGGTGTTCGCAACTTGCTGCTCCATGGCGTAATCGGCGTAGCTGTGTGGGCCTTCTTCGTAAAGAGCGGCGTGCATCCCACTATTTCGGGTGTGCTGCTTGGTCTTTCCGTTCCGGCCAGGGCTGTGATTGCCGGCGGCAAGATGGGCCTGTTTGCAAATAATGTGGGTCACGTTCTTTCTGGCGAAGCTACCGACAGCGAAGAGAAATATCGCGTGTTCAGCCTGCTGAAGCAGGGCGCCAAGGAAAGTATTTCTATGCAGGAACGCCTCTACAAGACTTTGGCTCCCTGGGTCAACTTCTTCATTATGCCGCTGTTCGCCTTGGCCAATGCCGGTGTCGAAATCAAGCTTGGCGGTGTGGAAGTTCCCGTGATGGGCGCTGTTGCCCTGGCTCTGGTATTCGGTAAGCCTATCGGCATTTTCCTGTTCAGCTTCCTCTCTGTGAAGATTGGTATTTCAAAGCGTCCGAGCTACAGCTGGAAGGCTCTGTGGGGCGGTGGCATGTTGGCCGGTATCGGCTTTACCATGGCTCTGTTCGTGGCAAGTCTCGCCTTCGATGTTGGCGATCGTCAGGATTCCGCAAAGCTGGGCATTCTGCTGGGAAGCTTCAGTGCCGCCATCCTGGGTACCATCTATATGAGCTTGGTTTCTAAGCCGAGCAAGGATGAACCTGAAGGACACGGTCACCACTAAGATATAATCGGGCGGGTAACCGCCCTTTTTTAATAATGCCGCATTTTGTATACATGCTTCGTTGTAAGGGGAATCGCATCTACACGGGTTATGCCGTGGATGTGGAGGCCCGTTTTCAGCAGCATCTGACTGGCAAGGGGGCTCGCTTTACCAAGGCTTTTCCGCCGGAGTGTATTCTGCGAACTTTTGAGCTGGAATCCAAGGAGCATGCCTTGCGGTTAGAGGCTCGAATCAAGAAGCTGAAACGATCCGACAAGGAAGTTCTTGCTGCCGGAGACAAGACTCTGGAAGCGGTTCTGATGGGAAGTCTCGACCAGCTTTTAAAACCCCGGAGGGGTTCCAGGTTTGCGGTAAAACGCCCGCTTATCCCCCCAAAAAAAGAATCTTGATTCCTGCGAAATCTGATTTACTGAAGGACCAGGTCCACCACCAGGTAGGCTGCCATGACCAGGCTGCAGACGCTGATAAAATTCTGGATGAACTTGTTGCCTTTCTTGCGCTGGAGGGCGCTGCCGAAATAACCGCCACACCAGGCGCCGGCTGACATGACGATGGCGATGGGCCAGTTCACTTTTCCGGTGAATGCGAGAACCGCGGTGCTGACCACCAGGAATACGGTTGTGAGGCAGTTCTTGAGGGCGTTTACGTGGATGGGGTCTAGACCGGTGTAACGGGTGAGGCTAAAGATCTGCACGAATCCAACGCCAATCTGCACGATACATCCGTAGACTGAAACCAGGGCGAACCCGATGGCTCCGCCCAGGGTCAATTTTTCGGGCGGGTTTGCAGGGGGCTTTCCGAACAGGTCTTTGCGGGTGTGGCTCATGATGACTACCAGGCAGATGGCTCCGGCGATAATGGCCTGGAATACCTTGTCGCCGATGTTTGCGAGAAATCCTACGCCAAGGAGGGCTCCCACCAGGGAAGGCCAGAATAGCTGCTTGAAGAGTTTCTTGTTCAGGTAGCCGTGTTTTGCCAGGTTGTGGACGCTGCTCAGGTTTCCGATGATGAGGCCGATGCGGTTGGTGCCGTTGGCCACGGTCGGGGGCATTCCCAGAAAGATCATGATGGGAAGGCTGAGGGAACTTCCGCCGCCGGCGATGCTATTGATGAGGCTGACGACAGCGCCCAGGATAAAGAAAGCGGGATACTGGCCGTACTGCCACCAATCTGCGGATGCTGCGGTCATTTACTTGCTCAGTTCCTTCTGCAGGAAGTTCCTGTTGTCGATCACCTTTTGCTTCTGGGAGTTGTCGGGATATTCCGCCAGACATTTATCCAGGGAGGCGATGGCTTCGTTCAGGAGGGCGGCCTTCTTTGCGGCGTCCTTCTGTTTTTGGGCCTTGCCGAAGAGCTGGCTTGTGGTCTTGCGCTGGGCGTTGCAGTAGGCGTCGGCCAGCTTGTTGTATTCCTCGATGGCTTCCTTGCGGAGGGGGCTGGACTTGAGCTTGTTCAGAAGTTCCTTGGCTTCGGCGAACTTGCTTTTTTCCACTAGGTCCTTTGCCTTGGCAAGTGCATCGGCGGGATCGTTCTTCTGCCAGTAGGCGGCGGCTTCGGCGTCGTTGTTGGCGGACATGTTGCGGATGTCGTCGATCATGGCCTGGATCTTAAGTGGGTCTTCGAAGTCGCGATAACGCATCTGGAATTCCAAGGCTTTCTGTTCTGCTTCGGTGAACTTTGCCTGGTCGTTTGCCAACTTGAGGATTTCGGATTTTTCCTTGCGGGCCTTGTCCAGGGTGTTGTTGTAGGCGATCTGTTTTTGCTGGTTGGCGAAGTTGGTCAGGGAATCGCCGGGAACCAGCGCGATGAGGTTATCGGCGGCTTCGGCCACCAGACTGTAGTTGGAACGGGCGCGGTTCATGTTCTGAATTTCAAGGACCAGCGGCTCGAACTGCTTTGCGCGTTCCGCATTGGTCCTTCCGAATTCGGCCAGCATGGAGTCGGCCTGATTTTCCCATTGATTCCACAGGGGCTTGATGACGCGGAAACGCTGGAGATATTTTACAGCGTCGTCGACCTTACCCTGTTTGTACAAACTATCGGCGTATTCGAAAACTTCGTTTGCCATGGCGGGGAACGCCGTGTAGGGGTCGATGACCGTAAGGGCCATGGGTTCATTTTCCGAGACCTTTTCCTGGGCGGAGGCCATAGAGGATGAGGACTGCTGGGCGGGTTCCGCAGACTGGGAAACAAGTTCGTTCTTAGGGACTGCTGAACTGGAGGAGGGTACTGCGGTTTGCTGAGGTTTAGATTCAGAAATCGCAGAGGAGGACTGCTCCTGAACTTGCTCGGGTGCTGCCTGCTGTGCTCCTTGAGAGGATTGCTGTTCTGTGTTTTCAGGCTCGGTGCAGGGGGCGGGGGCTCCTGTACATGCAGAAAGGGAAAGTCCCATTGCTGCGATTCCTGCGGTACTTAAAAAAATACGAGAACTGAAATTCATACAAAGATCCTTTGTTTTAAAATCGTCCTGAACTTTTTCAAAGGGCTAAAAACTTATTCGGCCTCGATAGGAACAAATGCGTTGTTGCCATTGAATCCTTCGGGCAGATCCCAGTCATCATCCTTGGGCATGGCGGCTGCGGCCGGTGCCGGTGTAACAGACGGTGCGTGAGGTGCGGGTTCCGCTGCTGCAGTTGCTTCTGTTGCGGGAGCCTGTGCGCTTGTGGAATCCGATGCTGCAACCTCTGCTGGGGCGGTGGAGGCTTCGGGCTGTTCTGCAGCGGGCATGGGTAAGCTAACCATGATGCCGGATTCTGCTGCAGATTCCGCGGCCATTTCCTGCACTTGCGGAGGAGTGTAGCCCGGAATGTCGATCCAGGGGAGAGGGCGTCCTGCTTCGGCGCTGGCCCCGGCAAGAGTCATACCGGTCATGGGATCTACTACAAGTTCGCCTCGTTCATTGCCTAGCTGCAGCGGGACTTCGCCTGCGGCCAGAACAGAAATATCCAGGAAGTCCACCTTCTTGGGAGTGCCCATGATTTCAATTTCTTCCTTGGCGAAGGCTGCCCACTGGGGGAGACCGCCAGAGGCACCTGCAATGCGGGTACGTCCAGACTTAAGAGGCTTGTTGTTGTCGAAGCCCACGTAGCTACCGATGGCCACGACAGAGTCCAAAGTGGCTCCGTTCTTTTCGCCGCTGTAGGTGGGTATCGCGCCCATGAAGGCCACGTTTCTGTAGTCGTTTGTAGTACCGGTCTTGCCCAATGCAGGGTAGCGCAGGCTGACGGTGCTATCGGGGGAAGTAACCGTAATGGCGTTATACTGGCTGCGTGCTGTACCGTTGCTGAATACGGAGTGGAGCATTACGGCCATCTGGGTTGTAATGTTGTCGTCGAGGATGGTCTTGGATTCCATCTTGTTCTTGAAGATGGTGGTGCCGTCACGATTCTTGATTTCCTTGATAAAGCTGGGGTCGGTCCAGTCGCCATCCAGGCTCTTGTAGATCTTGCCGGTAAGCAGGGTCTGGTATGCGGTAGAAATTTCTGACAGGGTAATTTCGTTTACGCCCAGGGGCATGCTGAACACTTTCTGCAACTTCTGGTGGATGCCGATTTCCTTGGCGAAGCGTGCGTAGTCGGCCATGGCCAGGGAACGTCTGTAGTCGGGCCAGAAACGGATGTGGTCTGCATCCAGGTAATCGGCTTCGCCATCGACGGGTTCGATCATGGTGGTCAGACGCTTCATGTCGGCCAGAGTAAAGTCGGGGAACAGCTCCACGGATTCCAGAGGCGGAAGCTGGGCTGCCATATCCGGATCCAGTTCCAGGGCCTCGCGGGCACGGAGCTTTTCATAATAGCTCTTGTAGTTGTGCTGGATGAACTTGACGGTCTGGGCATCCTTCTTGGACTGCTTCATGGCGATGTCGTTGTGGGTGCCGTAGCGCAGGTTGATGACGGCCCTGGCCTTGGCGTCCTTGCCTTCACCCTTGTAACGTTCGATGAGGGCGAACTTGGCCTTGGTAAATTCGATTTCCTTCTTTACTTCTTCCTTCAAGGTTAGACCGAACTTGTCGCGGAGTCTTTCAAAGTAGGCCTTGCGTTCTTCGTTGTCGAATCGGGCGTAGTCGTTTTCCTTGGCGACGGCGTCAAATTCTTCGGGGCTGAGTTTGTCCAGCAGGTGTTCCAGCAGCCAGATGCTGGCGATATTTTCGGAACGGGTGGTGGCCCAGGCGATGCTTACGATGTCGCCCTTGTTCTTGTGGTCGGGGCGAGGGAAGTAGAACTGGTTCGTGAACTGGAATACGTTGAAGTCGTTTTCAAGCGGGTCCAGGTAATTGTAGTTGTACTTGAGAGCCAATGCGTAGAGCAGGGGTTTCCAGCTGGAGCCCAGCTGACGCAATGCCTTGAAACTTCTGTCGAATCCGGTGTTGTGGAAACCACCCTGGGTTGCGACTACCTGGCCGTTCTTAATGGCGAAGAGGCCGCCCTGCAATACAGGTTCCGTCTCGATCTTGCAGGGAACGTAACCGTTGATTTTTTCTACGTCCAGAATGCTGACCAGGAGGATGGCCCCCTTCTTCAACTGGGGTGCCAGAGCCTTGTTCACGTCGCCGGGCTTGCGGGCGTCACCGCTGATCTGTACGGCGAAATCCTTGATGGCCTTTTCGGTGACGATACCTTTAAGCTGGCCGAAACTTAAGGTGAGGGATTTCAGCTTGCCGGTGGAATCCACGAATACGCTGTCGACGGCGCCGTAGAGGTAGTCGCCGCGGCGGGCGCTCTGGGCCTTGTTGGCGAACTGGGACTTGGGAAGTACGAAACCGCCCAACTGCATCTGGAGTCCGCTGATATTTGTCTGCAGGGCGCGCTTGGCGGCATCCTGGGATCTTTCGTCGAGGGTCGAGATGATGGTCAGCTGAGCCTTGCGCCAGTCTTCGATGCCATGCTTTTCGAATTCAGCCTTGAAGAAGTCTCCGTCCAGCTTTTCTTCGATGCGTTCCAGGATGGTGCTGACAGAGAAGCGGAAGTTGCCGTGGTTGAACTGCAGCGGCGTTTCCAGGGCTTCGGCCATTTCTTCTTCGGAAATGTATTTCTCGTCGACCATGCGGCCAAGTACGTAACGCAGACGTTCCTCGCCACGCTTGATTGCCTTTTCGCGGCGTTCGGCGCTACGCTGGATGAACGGGTCGTAGTTGAAGGGCCCCTTTACGGAACCTGCAATGAAGGCGCATTCGGCGAGGCTCAGTTCCTTCAGTTCCTTGTTGAAGAAATACTGGGCGGCGATGGCTACACCCTTACCGGTACCGGAAACGTGGAACTGGTTCAGGTAGAATTCAAGAATGTCCTGCTTGCTGAAATGGCGTTCCATGCGGAGGGCGTTGATCAGTTCCTTGCCCTTTTCCTTGATGCTGCGTTCCTCGCGGCCGAAAATGTTCTTGACGGTCTGCTGGGTCAAGGTGGAACCGCCCTGACGCATGTGGCCTGCCTTGATGTTTGATGCCATGGCGCGGGTGAAACCGTAAATGCTGAAGCCGTTGTGGTTCCAGTAGCCGGCGTCTTCGGCGGCCACCAGGGCGTTTACGATATTGGAGGGGATGTCGCCGTAGGGTACATAGATACGGTGGTTGGCGTCAAAGAAGGCTCCTAGCAAGGTGTTGCCGTCATTGTAATAGACGCGGGTCTCGCCAGAAAGGACCTGCAATATGGATTCCCTGTTGAACTGGTTGTCGGGATCCTTATCGGGTAACACCTTAAAGACCAGGATGTAGACGGGAATGCAGCAAATGAGGCCCACCAGGGCAAATGCTGCCACAATTTTCAACAACTTTTTTAGAAAACGCATATAAAAAAGTTAGAAATTTTGGGAAATCCCCTTGAAAAAGCGTTAGAAATAAAGTATAATTTGTGCCCCCAAGATGGGAAGATGGCCGAGCTGGCCGAAGGCGCGTCCCTGCTAAGGACGTATAGGACTTAATCCTATCGCGAGTTCGAATCTCGCTCTTCCCGCTGCAAAGACCCCGAGTCGCAAGACTCGGGGTTTTTGTTTTATTGTATGCGGTATTTTATCACATTTTCCCATAAAATGGGCGTTTTCTATTGACTTTTACATTTTCTTAAGAGATATTATATCCGTTGTAAATATTTTTTTAAGGAGTCCTCTATGAAAGCATCTAGTTTTTTTGCCGGTCTTGCCCTTGGCGCTGCTGCCGCCCTTGCTGTTTCCAAGAAGTTGAAGTCGTCTTGCAGTTGTGAAGGAAACGCAGAAAATCCCGCCCTGAAGGATGCTGAAAACGCCGTGGAAACCCTCCGCTGCTCCGTGGATTCCCTCCGCAAGGAACTGAACAGCCGCATCGAATCCGAACAGACCTATGCCGCCCAGTGCGAAGACCTGAAGGATCAGGTGGCCAAGATGGACGTGGAAATCGGCAACCTGAAGAACATCTGCGAGAAGCAGGACGGTGTAAACAGGAAACTGGAAGAGGAATTGGAAGAAGCCAAGTCCAAGTAAGTCAGACTGGTTTTTGTTCCGTACAAATACTGTAAAAAAAAAGGAGCCTGCGTCCCTCGGTCGCGGGCCCTTTTTTGCTGTTTTATGGCCATGTTGGCGCGATTCAGTCATTCCTTTATTTTTAAATTTTGATTGTGGCACGAATTTTGCGACATAAACTTTTTTTGAGATTGGCTCTCGTTCCGGTGTGGGTCGTTTTGTTCCTGTGCGGTTGCGAGGAAATCGAAGAAGAAAAGCCCTGGATCCAGGTGGAACGTCCGGAAATGCTTTTTACCGACACCACCCTTCTGGATAGTTACGACAAGGGTGTGCAGGCCTGGAAACTGAAGACGGCCTATCTGGAACGTTGGGGCGACAAGGACCTTGTCTTTGTGAAGCCGGTCCTGGTGGACATTTACGATTCCCTGGGAGAACGTACCGCGTTCCTGCGTGCCGATTCCGGCCGCCTGGATATGAAGTTTACCTATGTGTATGCCTATGGCCACGTTTATGCCCTGACGCCCAAGGGGGCTTCGGTCCGCTCCGATTCCCTCCTGTGGAACAAGAAGGACAACCTGGTAAAGACTGACAGTTATGTTCGTGTGGTTAGTGAAGACGGCGACGTGCTTCAGGGCAAGGGTTTTGAAAGTGACGCCCATATGGACAACTGGCGGATTCTTTCTGACGTGACCGGCATTTTCCAGGATGCGGCTAAACGCCTGAAGGAAGAGGACAAGAACCAGGCTTCCGAAATCGAGACCCGCGATAGTTTGCAGAGGGCTAGACCGACTGCTGGTTCTGCCCGCGTGGTTTCATCTTCTGGAACACGGGTGCCGCAATCTTCTGCGTCGCAGGCTCCGGCTGACAGCGCCAAGAAAAAACCTGGACCTAAGAAATCCTGGAAGCGCACCCTTACGAAGAAAGACGAGGCGAAGGACTAGAAGATGTCTCGATACATTGGTTCTTTCAAGTTTGGTCTGTTCCTGGCGTTTGCGATTCTGATCTTGTTTTCGGGCGAGGCGGTGGCGCAGTCTTCGCCTATTATCATGAAGCATGCAGACAGTCTTGCGGTGGCCCGCAAGCGCGGAACTCTCTTGCTGCATGGCCGTGTGCAGTTCCTTCACGATAGTGTGCAGTTCAAGACCCAGCGCGCCATCTGGAATAAGGATGGTGAAGTGGTCCAATGTGATGGCGGCTTCCTGTTTACCCACCCCTCGGGTTATATCGATGCCCGCAACGGTGTGTACCAGAAGAAACGTGGCCTCGCCACCGCTACCGGCGATGTCCATGCTGGTGATTCCGCCCATACCTACTACTTTACCGGCGAGTACCTGGAGTATGATAAGGAAAAGGAAATCCTGACCATGCCTACAAAGCCGGTGCTCCGCCAGTTCGAGAAGAACAAGTCCGGCGGCGAGGATACCGTAAAGATTGTGGCCAGGCGAATTGTGTACAACAAGAAAGATGGCTATGCGGAAGCCCGCGGCGATGTGACCATTACCCAGAAGGACGTGGCCATTTCTGCTGACAATATGAATTACAGCAAGAAGGACGATTACGCCGAGGCTTTCAATCATGTAAAGCTGACCCAGAACGACATGGTGGTGACTTGCGATACGGGATATTTTGACCGCAAGAATAACTGGCTTTCGATGAAAGGCAACCCGACTTGCGACCTGAAGAATTATCACCTGACGGGCGACTCCATTTTCCTGGTGCTGGATTCTACCGGCAACTCCCTGAAGTCTGCGCTGGTGATTCGTAATGCCCACGGCATCCAGCAGGAAGAACCGAAGAGGAATGCTCCGGGTAGCGTGACGGAAGCCTTTGGCGATACCCTCTTTGCAGAATTCAGCGGAAACAAGATCGAACGCCTCTATGTGAACTTGAACGCCCGCGGTTTCTTTTACGAGACGGACCTGCAGGATTACAGAAACTTGATGGACGGCGACCGCCTTGACATGTATTTTAACAAGGGCAAGATGGACAAGGCCGTGGTCTCCGGCAAGGCCCAGAGTACCTATTTCTACATCAAGAAGGATCGTTCCGTGTCTGGCAAGAATGAGGCATCGGGCGATACCATCCATATCTTGTTTGACGCCCAGAAGAATGCAGTAAAGTCCCTGAAGCTTCTAGGTAATTCCACTATGGCCAGCGGCCGTTATGTTGACCTGGAAAAGGAACGCCGTAACAAGGAACTTGCCCTGAAGGATTCCCTGGCGAAGGTGGATTCATTAAAAAAAGAAAATAAGGCGGATTCGTTGACAGAAGCCGGTGCTTCTATCGATAGTAAGGAACGGGAAGTGCAACCCGCGAAAAAGCCGTCGGCTTTCAAGAAGGCTTTGTTGGACAGGAATCGGTCCAGAAAAAAATCAGAAAAAACTCCATCGGATTCATCCGCGGTGAATGTAAATTCTAAGCATGTAGAGGAAAAAAAGTGAAGAACCTTGTCAGTACCATACGCACAGAACACCTGCGAAAGGTTTATGGTGGCCGTCAGGTCGTAAGCGACGTTTCTATCCGTGTGTCGCAGGGTGAGATTGTCGGCCTTCTTGGCCCCAATGGTGCCGGCAAGACCACGTCTTTCTACATGATCGTGGGAATGGTCCGCCCTGAGTCTGGACATATCTTTCTTGATGATATCGAGATGACCGACAAGCCCATGTACAAGCGCGCACGACTTGGCATCGGTTATCTTCCTCAGGAAGCTTCCATCTTCCGCAAGCTTAGCGTAGAAGATAACATTATGGCCATTCTTGAAACTCAGGACATGAAGCGCCGTGAACGCAAGGTTCGTCTGGAGCAGCTCCTGGAAGAATTCAAGATTACCCACATTCGCAAGACCAAGTCTATGAGCTGTTCCGGTGGCGAACGTCGCCGTCTTGAAATCGCGCGTGCTTTGGCCAGCGACCCCAGCTTCCTTCTGCTGGATGAACCTTTTGCCGGTATCGACCCCATTGCCGTGGCCGATATCCAGGGCATCATCTCCGGGTTGAAGGACCGCGGTATGGGAGTCCTCATTACAGACCATAACGTGCGTGAAACCCTTTCCATTACGGACCGGGCCTACATTATGTACAAGAGCCAGGTTCTTACGGAAGGCTCCTCTGAATATTTGGCGAACGACCCCGAGGCAAGACGTATTTACCTCGGCGATAGCTTTAGATTGGATTAATTGGGTTTGCATATAGGAAATGCAAATTTTATAAATAAAAATTATTGAAAGTTTTAAGGACGGTTTTATGGATTTAGGAATGAACTTAGGCACGAGTCAGCGACTGGAGCAGACCCTTTCGCCCCAGTTGTTGCAGTCCATCAATATCCTTCAGAAAACGTCCCTGGAACTGGAAACCGCCATCAAGGATGAGCTGGAAAGCAATCCCCTTCTGGAACTGGATGATTCCATGCCTGACGAGGAACGTGAAGTTCGCGATGATGAACTCTCGGAATCCGGGGCGGAACGTTCTGGCGAATCCTCTGCTGACAATGACGCCTATGGCGATGCCGACGATCGTGAAAGCGGCTCTCTGGATGATAGCGCCCTGGTGGATCGCGGACTTTTGGATGGTTCCGATGGCGATGTGAATTACGAACAGCTTTTTTCTGACGGAACCGGTTCCGATGACGCACCCTTCAAGGACTTGAATGCGGGTAATGCTGAAGCCGATGACGAATGGGACCGCCCCATCAAGGATAACGGCAAGAGCCTTCAGGAACAACTTCGCGACCAGCTGATGCTTTGGTCTGGAACTCGCGACCAGCTGGAAGAACTGGCAAAAAATAACTGTTCTGAAAAGCGATTCCGTTCACTGGTTGAATACCTGATCGATTCCGTGAACGAAGATGGTTTCTTGCAGGTGGGCGAACAGGAAAACGCCCCCATCAATATTTCTGACGATGAATTTATCAATGAAATTGAAACCATGATTCGTGGCGAGAAGAAGCTGGAAGAATGTTCCCTTCCGGTGCAAGAGGCCTTGCATGTGCTGCAGGGGTTCAATCCCCGTGGAATCGGTGCCCGCGACCAGCGCGAGTGTTTCTTGATTCAGGCTTACGGCATTCCCAACTTTTCTCCCCTGGCCATCAAGATTCTTGAAAACTGCTATGAAGACCTTCTGGAACTTCGCTACGCCAAGATTGGAAAGGCCCTTGGCGAACCGACGGAATCTGTGCAGAAGGCTATTGCCAGCTTTGCAAGGCTGAATCCCCATCCGGGATTCTCTCTGTCTAACGCACGCATCCAGACGGTATCCGCCGATCTTAAAATTATTGAAAAACGCGGAAAGTTCTCTGCGGAAGCGGTCCGTTCCCCCATGCAGAAACGCCTTCGCATCAATCAGACCTACAAGGCCATTATCGACGACAAGAATGCCTCCAAGTCTGACCGTGACTATGTGAAGACCCACCTGAACAAGGCCATGGAATTCATGAAGGCGGTAGATAACCGCTACTCTACCATGGAACTGGTCATGCAGGCTATCCTTAAACGTCAGAAGGAGTTCTTCTCTAAGGGCCCTGCCTTTTTGAAGCCCATGGTGCTGCAGGATATTGCAGACGACGTAAAGCGCGATGTGAGTACCGTGAATCGAGTGACTAACGGAAAGTTTGTGGATACCCCTTACGGTGTTTATGAACTGAAGCGTTTCTTTACTTCGGGTATCAAGCAGAAGCCCTCTGCAGGGAGTGCCGAATCCAGTTCCGGAGCCGAAGAGGAAATTCTCGGTTCTGCCCAGGTTCTTGACGCCATGAAGAAGATGATCGATGAGGAAGACAAGCGAAAGCCTCTTTCTGACCAGGCTATCTCCGACAAACTTGCGGAAATGGGAATGAAGGTGGCTCGCCGTACCGTTGCGAAGTACCGTGAAAATTCCCTGAAGATTCTTACGGCAAGTCAGCGCAAGATCTTAAAGTAAATTCAATGGGCCTGCACCCCCATTATTCCAAGTTGGAACATTTCTTTTATACAAAAATGACGGCTCCTATTGGTTTTCTGAAGTAAAAAGATGTATATACCTAAACGTGAGGCGCTCCGCCTCGCAGATATTCACTTTTTTCTACGGAGGTTTTTACTATGGATATTCAGTTTTCTGCTCGCCACTTTAACGCATCTGCAGGTCTCCAGGATCGTATTCAGGAAGAAATGGACAAGTTAGCTCGCTTCTACCCGAATATCACAAGCGCCTCCGTCGTCCTTGATCACGAAGTTGAAAATCGCCGTCATTGCGAAATCACCGTGAACATTGTTGGCTCCCAGGTTGTAGCCTCTGCCGACGAAGAAAATATGGGCAAGGCCGTGGATGTAACCCTCGAACGTGTCAAGGTCCAGCTGAAGAAGGCGAACGACAAGCAGAATGACCATCGTGCTCAGCCTATGTCTGACGTCGTCTAATTACAGCCGCGCTAAAATTGTATAATTTTAGTCTATGGCTGAATCAAGACTGAAAGATATCAAGATCCTGCATCGGGAACGCTTCCTGGTGCGGGACTTTTTTTGTCGGTACGGCAAGGACCTGCAGATGGCCTGCCACACTGCCGAAAGTTTTATGGACGCTCCCATTGCGGAAAGTGGTATTCACAGACCCGGCCTCGCCATGGCAGGCTACACGGCGGTTTATAGTTCCCAGCAGATTCAGGTCGTTGGACATACTGAATGGAACTATCTGGAATCAATCGGTTCTGAAGGTCGTGCCAAGGTTTTTGAAGGCCTGAAGGATTTCAAGGCTCCCATGTGGGTGGTGACGCATGCCCAGATGCCTCATCCGGAACTGAAGGCCATGTGTGAACGCCTGGGAATACCTCTGTTCTCTACGACGCTCCATACCTACGAATTCATCAAGCTGTCTCAGCGTATTCTTGAAGAATTTTTTGCACCTCACGCCGTGATTCACGGAAGCCTTGTGGACGTGTACGGTATCGGTATGCTGTTCGTGGGGGACAGTAACGTAGGTAAGTCTGAATGCGTGCTGGACCTGGTAGAAAGCGGTCACCGCATGGTTGCCGATGACGTAGTCCATATCAGTCATGTGGGCCGTTCCATTATCGGCCGACCGGATCCCCTGATCAAGCATCATATGGAAATCCGCGGTGTTGGCATTCTGGATATCAAGTCTATGTTCGGTATTCACGCTATCCGTAAGACCAAGAAGATCGAAACCATCGTGGAATTGCAGCAGTGGCGCCAGGAAGGCGGTTATGACCGTACTGGCCTCAACGAGCAGCAGGAAACCATCATGGGCGTGAACATCCCGAAGATCGTCATTCCGGTGGCGCCTGGCAAGAACCTGACGGTGATTTCCGAAGTCATTGCCATGAACACCTTGATGAAGATGAACGGGCACAATGTGGCGGAAGACTTTAACGAAGCCCTCATGCAAAAGATCAAGGCCAAGGCCAAGGGCGAATACGTTGAGGATTTGCTAGATTTTGACCCGGAGAACTGGTCATACTATGAATAGATTCGTGAGGCTTGTCAGGGAAAACATCATTCCCTCCATCGTGTTCGTGATACTGGTGCTGGCATGTGCTGGCGCCTGGTATTACTATCACCCGTCTAGCCCCTACCATGCCCGTTACTCTTTCGTGGTGCGTTACGATGCTATCGGTACGCTGTCGCCGGGGAACCCGGTGAAGGTTCGCGGTATCGGTGCCGGCGAGATTACCAAGGTGGAGTTGACCGAGGATGCTGTGTTTGTGACGGCGCGGGTCTATGCAACCACCAAGATTCCTGTCAATTCCGAGTTCAGGTTGATTAACTCTGGCTTGATGGGCGAACGTGAAATGTGCGTTCTAACCGGGGATGATTCCCGCCTGATCCATGATGGTGATACCTTGAAGGGGCACTATGATGAGGGTACGTCGGGTGTGGGCCTCAAACTGGTGGGAATGCTGGATGACGTCGCTGAAATCAAGGAC
Source organism: Fibrobacter sp. HC4 (assembly GCF_023373925.1). Taxonomy (NCBI): domain Bacteria; kingdom Pseudomonadati; phylum Fibrobacterota; class Fibrobacteria; order Fibrobacterales; family Fibrobacteraceae; genus Fibrobacter; species Fibrobacter sp. HC4. The sequence continues at coordinate 18,131 of NZ_JALCZV010000019.1, forward strand.
GCCCTGCGCATGTTCGTGGATTCCGTTTTTCGGGGTGACATCGGCAAGAGGACCGAAAGGGTTATCAAGAAGGGCAAGAACGTAATCAGTGTGGCCGAGAAGGACGTCAAGGCCTGGAAGTCCGATGCGGAAGCCATCTTTGACAAGCTGGATGAAGACTTGAACAAGGTGAAGGAGGCGCTTGACGGCGTTGTGGTGCAGGGTGGCTCCAAGGTAGGCCAGGTGGAGGAGCTGCTGGGCCGAGTAGACGCCTTGCTTCTTAAGTTGAAGGACATGAAGGACCAGAGCGCTAACCTTTTGATAAAATTGTCCAAGGATGACAACACGGCTGGTCTGATTTTAGATCAGGATGGCGCATTCGGCAAGAGCATAGAAAAGCTGACAGTTGACATAGATGCCCTGCTTTCCGATATAAAAAAGAACGGTGTCAAGCTTAATGTGGACATTTTCTAATTTTTTTTAGTAGAAACAAACTATTTTGTAAAAAAAAAGTTATTTATCACTCTATTGATAGAGTAATTCACAACCAAGGAGTTTACCATGGCTGAAAAGAAACCTGTAAAAATGAGCGACGCTGATCTCAAGTTCTTTGAAGATATGCTGATTGAAAAACGCCGCGAAATCGTGACCGCACAGAGCGAGTCCGAAAAGGCGGAGACTTTCAAGAGCCAGGTCCAGGCTGGTGACGGTGGCGAATCCAATAGTGCAGACCTTGCTACCGACTACAACGCTCTCGAAACAAACTTCGAATTGGCTGCCCGCGAAGGCAAGTACCTGGTGTACCTGGAAGAAGCCCTGAAGCGTATTAAGAAGGGTACGTTCGGCATCTGTAAGGTTTGTGGCCAGCTGATTCCCAAGGCCCGTCTGATGGCTGTTCCTACTGCTACCAAGTGCGTAAACTGTAAGGAAGAGACCAAGAAGAAGGAAAAGGAAGATAGCCGTCTTGAAATGGCTCGCCTGTTGGCTGAAGAACAGCGCCGCGAGATGATGAAGCGCAATGCCAGCAAGTAATTGCCTTTAGTGCGGTCTTTCTCTAGAGATTGAAAAAAGCCCCGTAGGTCCGGTAGGACTTGCGGGGCTTTTGCTGTACCTATGGAGGTTGTCTGCGGCTTGTGGGGCGGCTAGCCGATGTCTTCGAAGAAGGCGTCGGCCAGGGCGGCACGGAAAGCGTGGATGCGGTCTGCGTTGGCTTCGCGATGGGGATAGGTGAAGTTGCTGAGGAGGACCACGGCAGCACCCTTGTGGGGGTCGGCGACGATGCTTGCTCCTGTAAAGCCCGTCTTTCCGAAGGTGCGTGGAGAGCATTTCGTTCCCATGAACTTGGGAGAGTTCAGTTCCCAGCCTAGGGCGGTACAGGCGTTGACAGGACCTGCGCTTGTGTGGTGGCCTTCTGCGTCGAAGGCGTTGGTGCTGACCAGTTCCAGCAGGCCTGCCGGGGCGATCCGCTCGCCGCTGACGGGGTCGGTGCCGTCGTTAAGAACCATCTGGACGAACTTCAGCAGGTCCGGTACGCAGCTGAACATGCCGGCGCTCCCTACAGGGAAGAGCTGTCGCAATACCCAGGCGCTTTCATCGTGGATTTCTCCCTGGATTTCGCGGTTCCTGAATGCGCAGATTTCTGTAGGGGCGATTTCTTCCTTGGGAATTCTGTTGAAGTCCCTTGTAAGCGGATCCCAGCCACTGCGGTTCATTTTTAACGGATCAAAAAAGGTTAGACGTCCCTGTTGCTGTAAATCCATACCTGTAAGGCGGCTCAGGATAATGCCCAGAAGGACGCTTGCCGGATTGCCGTAGTTGAAGTCTGCGCCCGGTGGAGCCTGGAACTGGTAATTGTAGAGGGCTTCCAGGATTTTTTCGGCCGGAAGTTCCCGCAAGGTTTTCATGGGGACCCTGTAATCCAGGCTGTGGGTCAAGAGGTGGAATATCCGGATTTCTTCACGATAGTTTGTCCTTAATTCCGGAATATAGTCGATGACCTTGGTCTCGGGGGATAGCCGCCCTTCGAGAATGTGGCAAAGCGCTAGCGTTGAAGTGGGGCATACCTTGGTCAGGCTTGCAATGTCGAAAACGGTGTCTTCCGGAGTGCCCAAGTGAAGGATTTTTCTTGTCCCGTCTGGGAGGATGAACCCGGCGACGGCCTTGTTGAATATGCTCTGGGCCTTTGCTTCGTCTAAAAGGTTGCTCAACTTGTTTTCATTAAAATTCATAGCCCAAAAATATAATTCATAAATCTTATATTTTGCTTGTATGGATGTTTGAGGTTAAGGAAGACTGTAGAAGGAGCCGATATGGAAGGGCGAGGGAAAAAAATCCTGGTTGTAGACGACGATCATCTATCCATGAAGATGACTGAACAGATCCTGAAAGGATTTTCCTTTGAGGTCTTGACAGCCAATTCAGGGGAATCTTGCCTCGATGTATTGCGTCGGTCTCAGGTGGACCTTGTTCTCCTTGATGTTGAAATGCCGGGACTGAATGGCCTGGATACGTTGAGGCTTATTAGGGCCGAAGAAAAGATTAGAAGTACAAAGGTCGTTTTTCTTACGGGTACCATCGATGGTGAACGAAAGAGGATTGTACAGTCGTTGGGTGCCCTGGATTTTATACAGAAGCCCATTTTGCCTGTTAGCCTGGTAGAACAGATTTCCAAGGTTTTCCGCGAAACTTCTAGGCAGTGCATTCTTGTGGTTGATGATGACAACATGAACCTTCGTTTTGCTCAGCGTATGCTGGGGAGCTATTACGATGTGTCTTGCGTGTCTTCGGGTAAGGCTGCCCTTGAGTATCTGAAGACTTCTACTCCTGCCCTGGCCCTGCTGGATTTGCATATGCCGGAAATGAACGGTTTCCAGTTGCTGGAGCAGATCCGTTTGCTGCCGGACGGTGACAAACTTCCGGTTGTCTTTTTGACTGCGGACAACGATCGTGAAACCGAAATTCAGGTGTTCAAGGCTGGCGCCCTGGACTACATCCAGAAACCTTTCGTGGCGGACGTGCTGTTGCACCGACTGAACCGAATTCTCGATTTGAAGCGCTTGCAGGATTCCCTTCAGGAAGAAGTGGAAAAGCGTACTGCGGAATTGAGCGATAGTCGTCGCAAGGTGGCCAACTTGTCATTGCAGGTGGTTACGACTCTTGCCAGTACCATTGACGCCAAGGATAAGTATACCAATGGTCATTCAAGACGCGTGGCCAAGTATTCCCGTGAACTTGGGAGACGTATGGGCAAAACTCCTTCTGAACTGGAAGAGATTTACTTTATTGCCATGCTTCATGATATCGGCAAGATCGGCATCCCCGATGCCATTATCAACAAGACCAGTCGGTTGACTGATTCTGAGTATGGAGTCATCAAGGCCTATCCTTCCATTGGTGCGGAAATCCTGAAGAATATTTCTGAAATGCCCAATATGGAAATTGGCGCCCACTGGCATCATGAACGTTATGATGGCACGGGGTATCCCGACGGATTGAAGGGTGATGCTATTCCTGAAATTGCAAGAATCATTGCTGTCGCAGATGCCTATGATGCCATGACTTCCCGTCGTAGCTATCGTAGTGCGCTTCCTCAGGCGGTGGTCCGTGCTGAAATCGAGAGGGGACGCGGCCTACAATTCGATCCGCAGATTGCAGACTTGATGCTGGAAATGATTTGGGAAGACGCTGATTACGAAATGCGCGATGAGGGTTTTTATGGAGAATTCTAAGTCTCGGTTGCAACAGTTCAGGCAGATTTTTTTCGATGAAAAAATCGAGATTCAGACTCGTCTTCTGAATCTGATCCTCTGGGCTGTTCTGGTGGGTGGCTTTGTCATTTCGATGTTCGTGCTTTTTTTCGAAAGGGATAAGTACGGGCTTATTATTCTTGCTCTTCTTGCGGTTGTTTGCGTTGGACTTGTGCTGTCGGTAAAGAAGCATCCTCAGCTTGCGGGTGTTGTGGTGACTGGTGGCGCAAACGTTATTTTCTTTCCGTTGATTTATCAGAATTTGGGTGGTCTTGAGAGCGGTACGATTCTGTGGTTCGTGCTGGGACTTATTTTTGCCTTCCTTACGTTGCGTGGTGCGCTCAGCTATATCGTGTATGTGGTGGGGCTGGTGTCGCTCAGTGCCTGTATCTTTTACTTTGACGTACATCCTGGTCTGCTTGCAGAAATGCCTGCCGATTTTAGAATCAGGAATATGGTCATCTCGCTGGCCATTGTGTCTGCAATTTTCGGAACCATCTTTAAGTACCAGGATTACGCCTACAGAAAGCAGAACCGTTTGCTACTAGACCAGGAAAAGAAACTTCGCGAAACCATGGAAGACTTGAAGGTGGCGAGCCGCGCCAAGTCTGAATTCCTGGCGAACATGAGTCACGAAATTCGCACTCCTATCAACGGTATTCTGGGCATGAACACCATGCTGTTGAAGGAATGTAATGATGATAATTTAAAGGAGTATGCGCTGAACATTCAGAGTGCAAGCCATACTCTGCTTTCGATTATCAACTCTATCCTTGATATTTCAAAGATTGAATCCGGAAAAATGGAAATTCTGCTGAACAACTATGAGTTGTTCTCGGTTTTGAATGACTGCTATAACATGGTTGTGACGAAGGCCGAAGACAAGAACTTGAATTTCCGTCTGGATGTGGATGAGAATCTCCCGGTCGGACTTTTGGGTGATGAAGTTAGAATTCGTCAGATTATAAACAACCTGCTTTCTAACGCAGTGAAATACACCGAACAGGGATTTGTAAAGCTTACGGTTGGTTTTGAACCGTTGGATTGTGATACCTTGGAAGTTGGTTCCAAGATCCTGTTGAAAATCGCGGTAAGCGATTCGGGTAAGGGAATCAAGTGTGAAGACCAGAGCAAACTCTTCCAGATGTTCCAGCGCATTGACGAAATGAAGAATCGCAATGTGGAAGGTACCGGGCTCGGTTTGAATCTTTCTCGCAAGCTTGTTGATATGATGGATGGCGAAATTCACGTCATCAGTGAGTATGGCTCGGGCTCCACGTTCTTTGTCAGCATTCCTCAGGTTGTAAAGAATCCTGATAAGATGGGTAACTTCTCCGAGAAGTATCGTTCCCTGGCATCAAAGCAGGAACTGCCCAAGGTTCATCTGGAAGCGGCCGGCAAGCGCATTCTTGTGGTTGATGATGTCAAGATGAACCTGAAGGTTGTGGAGGGCTTGCTTAAGGATACTGGCATGCAGGTGGATGCCGTCTTGAGTGGTCGTCAGGCCCTGGAGATGGTCCAAAAGAATAATTACGACATGATTTTCCTGGATCACATGATGCCGGAAATGGATGGCGTGGAAACCATGCGTCTGATGCGGAGTCTTCCGGGAAATAAGAATGAAAAAGTCCCGGTAGTGATGCTTACCGCCAATGCGATTATCGGTGCCAGGGAATATTACCTTAAGGAAGGGTTTAGCGACTATCTGTCAAAGCCCGTTCGTGAGCAGGAACTGCTATTCCTGATTAGGAAATACCTGAATCATTCTGATGGAAACGAAAAAAGAGTAGATGGTGATTCCTCTGCTGAAAGTTCCAGCGCTTCCGACTTAAAGGAAAAGAAGTCTACTTACGAAAAGATTTGTACTCTTCGCGAACTTGATGCCCAGTCCGGCCTTGAACTGTGTATGAACGACGAAAGTTTCTACATCGAAATGCTGCAGGAATATCTTGCCGGAAACAAGAGCGAAGAACTGGAAAAGTTTTTCGTTGCGGCAGACTGGAAGAATTACAGGATTGTTGTGCACGCCCTGAAGAGCACTTCTCTTACCATCGGTGCAAAGAAATTGTCGGAAGAGGCCAAGGCTCTGGAAATGGCTTGCTCTTCTGGAGATGTTGCCTTCGTGAAATGTAATCACGGCTCGATGATGAAGAACTATCAGGTGGTGATAAAGAAGATCAATGAGGCTCTTGGTTTATGACATCTAGAAACGGTGCAAGAGAAGGGCGTTATGTTGCATACTACATCATTGTGATGATGTTGTTTTTGGGCTGCGTCGCCCTATGTGCAATGTTCGTTTCGAAAAATTTTTTGAGACAGAATGAGCGGGATGCCGTTCTTCTTGCTGATTTCAAGCACCGTCAGAATGCCGAGGCCTTGAATGACTTTCTGTATAGGGCAAGTTTTGCGCTAGAGTCGGCCGCGATGATTGTTGATCATCTGATTGCCTCCGGCGAACCTGTCGAAAAAATCCAGGAATTTATGGCCCTGGAAATGAAAAGGGCTTCTAAGCAGACGGATTCCCTATCAGGCAATGTGTTTGGAGTTGTGAATGGAGAGTTTGTTCACGATGGAGACTGGCTTCCTGGCGATGAGTATATGCCGTTGCGTAGACCCTGGTATAAGGATGCTGTGCGTACTCATGGTCGTGTTGTCGTTGGAAAACCGTTTACCAGCACTAATTCCGCAAAGCCTGTAATCTCCTTTAGCAAGAGCCTGTTGGACGAAAAAAATGTGGTCGCATTTACTTTGCCCTTGGCGAGCTTGTCCCGTTTCATCGCCTCCAGAAAAGAAAAGGTTGGCGATATCTGGATGGTTATGGATAGGGATGGCCTTGTTATAGCCAGTTCCGGTGAAATTCGCCAGGGCTTTGATTGTCTTTCTTCTGAAGCATGGGGAATGGATGAAGAAAAGCTTGCTCGTGAAATTTTGCTGGCCGGTGAAAAGCCCTTTGAATTTGTGTACCATAAAGACAAATATATGGTTTTCTCCATGGCTGTCCAAAATGGTTGGAACATGGTCTCCCTTGTTAAAAAGAGCCAGGTCTTTGGCCGTTCCCGTGTAATTCTGGTGCAGGTGCTGGTTGTCTTTGGTTCGATCTTTATTGTAATCGTAGTGCTTTGTACAATCACCTTGATCAATCGAATCCGTGTTGTCAGATCGGTACGTAGAAAGTCTGACTTCCTGGATTCCGTAGCCAAGGAACTTAGGACGCCTCTGAACGGAATTCTGGGGATGACTCGAATTCTCCTTCGTGATGCCCGTGATGAAAGTGTTCATGACTATGTTAAAAACGTGCAGGTCGCCTCTATAGGACTTTTGTCTGTCGTTCATGAAGTTCAGGAAATCGCGAAAATAGAAAGTGGCGAATTTGTATTGAATCCTGTGCAGTATGAATTGTATTCGGTGCTGAAGGATTGCTTTGATACGGTTTCGCCAAGGGCTACCGCCAAAAATTTGCACTTCTCCCTGGAATGTGATCCTGATATTCCGTCTAGCCTGTGGGGTGATGAAGACCGAATCCGTCAGATTATTGTGAACCTTCTGACCAATGCCATCTTGTATACGGAATTAGGTGAAGTTCGTCTGATTATCAGTTATGATGTGATTCCCAATCAGGGTGAACAACGTCTGGATGAATGCATCAATCTGAAAATTACGGTAAAGGATTCGGGCGTGGGAATCCGCGACGAAAATACGGATTCCATTCTCGGATTGTTCCAGATGACGAATGAACCGAAACCTGCCGGAACTCGATTTAGTCTTAGCCTGACAAAAAAACTGATTTCCATGTGTGGTGGCGAAATTATCGTGAAGAGCCGTTTTGGTGAGGGCGCTACATATATGGTTTCGATTCCGCAGCTCGTGTTGAATGTTGAACCTATGGGCGATTTTGCGACTCGCTATAAGAACGGTTCTGAAAAGGAATCGCTGGGCTCAGAAATGTTGTTTGCTCCTGCTGCCCGCATATTGGCGGTCGACGATGCAGAATTGAATCTGAAGGTGATTCGTGGTTTGCTGAAGGAAACCCGCGTTCAAATCGATACGGCATTAAATGGGTCTCAGTGTCTGGATATGGTCCAGGTAAGACATTATGATCTGATTTTGCTTGACAATATGATGCCTATGATGGACGGCCGAGAAACCTTTGAAAGGATGAAGCGCCTCTCTGTCAACTTGTGCAAGGACACTCCTGTGGTCATTATGATTGCAGGCCCTGTTCCTGTAGATAAGGAATCCTATTTGAGTGTGGGCATTGCCGATTATATTCCTAAGCCGCTTATGGAAGAAGATTTGCTTCGTGCCTTGAAGTGGTATTTGCCCAAGCATTTGGTTCTTACCCGAGAAGACTTGAATATGTCTCCCTATGAAGAGATGTCCGCTAAGAACCTGGAAGAAGAAACGTCGGCTCTACTGGCCACTTATGACAAGGTGAACGGATTCTATCAGGTGGCTTCTAGCGAATCTGAAAAGAAGAAAAAGCGTGAACTTGTTGGCGACCTGGAATTGGATATGGTTACTCCTCAAAGTCCCAATGAGCGCCTGTCTGTTTTTGAAGATGTCCTGGATGTTAAACTTGGACTGGAAAACTGCATTAATGACGAGGAATTCTTTAGGGAAATGCTTTCTGAATTCCTGCTGGATGACAAGCGGAAGGAATTGGAACGTGCATACGATTCTGGTGAATGGATGAATTATCAGATTCTGGTTCATGCCCTTAGAGGTACTGCCCGCACAATTGGTGCCGAGGAATTGTCACGAGATGCCAAGTCGATCGAGATGGCTTGCAAGGAAGGTAAGATTGACTATGTGCGTAAGAGGCATGTTGAACTGATTGCTTCATATGCCAATGTTCTTCGAAAGATTCGTGAAGGATTGAACGCAAAATGAGAATGGTAGGCTTTGTATTTGGAAGTATCCTGATGATCATTGCCATCGGCATTTTGATGATGCAGGATAAGAAAGTTGAGACCAATGTGACTCTCCATCGTACGAAGGTGGCCGTAATCATGAACGGCTCGCGAAATGATCACAGCTGGAGCGAATCTCATTATGAGGCCATGGAGAAAGTTGCTGACAGGCTTAATCTGGAAGTGCTCTATTATGAGAATGTGTCCGAAGATTCCCTGACGGAACGCATTATGGAATCTGCCATAAAAAAAGGAGCTCGTATTGTTGTGGCCAATTCCTTCGGGTTTGGAAAAACTGTAATGCGGATGGCCGAGAAATATCCTGAAGTCAAATTTATACATGCGTCAGGTATCGATTATAAATCTAACGTATCTACTTTCTTTGGACGAATTTACCAGATGCGTTATTTGTCGGGAATCGTGGCAGGTCTTACTACGAAGACGAACGAAATTGGTTATGTGGCTGCATTTGATATTTCTGAAGTGAATCGTGGCATAAACGCCTTTGCGCTGGGAGTCGCCAAAGTGAACCCCGAAGCGAAGGTTTTTGTGGGTTGGAGTCATTCCTGGGAAGACTCTGCCTTGGCTGCGGATGCGACTAATGACTTGATTAATAAGCATAATATAGACGTGTTGACGGTCCATGTGGATGCCCTGAGCCCTTACGATATTGCAGAACATCGGAATATTCGGATGATTGGGTATAACCTGGATAATGGAAACCGTTTCCCGAGAACGTTTATGACAGCCCCGGTATGGCGCTGGGAGAATTATTACTCTCCCAAGATCATGGCTATCTTGCAGGACAAGTTTGTTGGCGATCATGCCTGGCTTGGTGTTGATAGCGATATTATTGGCCTGGCTCCAATGACGGCTCTTGTTCCGGATTCCGCAAGGAAAATCGTTGACGTAGAATTCGAACGTTTGAAATCTGGCGCCTACGATGTCTTTTATGGCCCCATTGAAGATAACCATGGAGATGTTCGCGTAAATGATGGTGAAAGCATGACCGATGTGGATATGCTTGAACATTTTGACTGGTATGTGAAAGGGGTGGTGAATGAATAAATTGTTATGGACAATTCCCCTTGTCTGCATCATCCTGACAACGGTCATTATTTCGTCGATTTTGTCTTTTGGTAGCGAAAAGGAGACTCCTGAATCAGTGATAGGAGTCATTATGCCCGGCCGCGTGAATGAATTGGGCTGGAACGGCATTCATTACAAGGGTATTGCGGAAGCCGCCGAAAATTTGGGCGTAAAAGTTTTGCTGGTTGAAAATGCTCGTGAGAACTCGGGACTTTGTGCAGCTGCAATTGATAGCCTTGTTGAGGCTGGCGCAAAGATGGTTATTCTTGGCAGCTACAATTATCCGCAGGAAGTCCTGTCAACTATACGTAAATATCCCAAGGTGATGTTCTTCTCTTACCTGTCCATGTCGGATGAAGAAAATTACAAGGTTTATTTTGCGAGAGTTTATCAGGCCAGGTTCCTTTCCGGAATTGTTGCTGGCCTGTCTACGAAGAACAACAAGATTGGCTATGTGGCAGCCATGAATAATAATGAAGTGAATCGTGGAATAAATGCCTTTGCGCTGGGCGTTGCCAAGGTAAATCCTGAAGCAAAGATTTTTGTTTCGTGGACGGGTGCCTGGGATGATGAGGATATTGAAAAGGATAATGTGAATCGTCTGGTGAATGGTGCAGGCGTTGACCTGGTGGCATATCATCAAAATCAGGATTGGGTTCTGAAGGAAGCCGAAGTGATGGGCGTGATGTCCATCGGTTATAATTTGGACTCTTCTTCCTATTCGCCTAATGTGCTGACATCTGTCTCGACGAATTGGGAAATTGTCTACAAGTCCATCATCCAGGATTACTTTCAGAAAAAGCAAAGTCTGTCTAATTATTGGATTGGCATAGAAACTGATGCAGTAGGGTTGTCTTTTTATTCTTCTCTCGTAAGTGATTCTGTCAAGAACGTCTTGAACGAAACTGTTCTCCAGATGAAAAGTGGGATGGATGTTTTTTCCGGTCCGATTTATGACAATAAGAAGAAAAGGCGTTGTGCCAAGGATGAAATTGTCAGCGATCAAATTTTACGTGATAGTATGGATTGGTTTGTGAAGGGGGTGGTCATTTATGAAGACTAGTATTCGATTGAGGATGATCCTTTGGATGGTGGCGTTTGCCTCTGTCCTGTGTCTTGTGGCCGGTTTGCTGCGTTTTAGACTGGATAGCCTTTTTTATGGATATGTTTCAAGCCAGGTATCAAAGCAGGCTGCCATCATGGCTGAACTCGTGGATGAACGGGTGAGCGTCCAGCTTGAATTCCTGTCGGGAATTTCTAGGGAAATGGAAAAGGATAGTTCAAGAATGTCCGTAATCCTGGAAAGCTACCGAAAGGAAAATGGGATTTCCTATGGAGTGTTGAATCTAAAGGGAAAGCTTATTGTGGGTGATACGTCAGTAACGGTTTCGCCTGCCGATTTTTCAAGCATCGCCCAGTCATTTCGAGGGAATGAGGCTGTCAGCTATAGCGAGGGCAAGGGCTTCCTTTTTAGCGTTCCCATATACCATGGTAGAAACGTTCGTTATGTCCTTTATAAAATCTATAGCGAGTCTGAAGTTCTTCGCTATTTCGACAATCGCTGTTATGATGGGGAATGCTATTCTTCGATTCGTAATGCCGATGATCAGGTGATTGTGGGTTCGGCCAATAACCCGCTTTCTGAAAATCCGATTTGGCAGAACGGAAACTTTGATCCCATTCGCGTTCAGCTGAAAAAACTTCTGAATGTTTCTATTGCCGCAGCCGTACGCGAAGATGTGGGCGGAAAGGGTTACTTCTTCTTTATGGCGGACTTGAAGCAACCTGGTCTTTCTCTTGTTGGCATGGTTCCCGAATCGGTTGCCGCAAAGGGTGTTGAAGATATTACCCTCCTGATTTTCTGGGTTTTCGGAATTTTGCTGCTCTTGTTCCTTATCGGCTTTGGCTTCATATTTGTGTCGGAACGTAAGGCGGAAGAAAATGTGACCTTGAGAGAAGCGAAGGTCCTGGCAGAAAAGGCAAGCCTGGCCAAGAGTCAGTTCCTGGCTAACATGAGCCATGAAATTCGTACTCCGATTAACGGAATTCTGGGTATGGATACAATGTTGCTGAAGGAATGCAAGGATCCGACCTTGAAGGAATATGCCCTAAATATTCAGAGTGCGGGCCATACGCTGCTTTCGATTATTAACGACATCCTGGATATTTCCAAAATTGAATCGGGCCGCATGGAAATCGTTCCTGTTGAATATGACTTGTTCTCTGTGCTCAATGAATGCCGTAACATGGTGTCTATGCGCGCCAACGAAAAGTCGTTGGATCTTCGTGTAGAAGTGGATAAGTCCATGCCATCGGGCTTGATGGGTGATGAAGTCCGTGTGCGTCAGATTATCAATAACCTGTTGTCGAATGCGGTCAAGTATACTCCCAGTGGAAGCGTAATCTTGAGAGTGTCTTACGAACGGAACAATATGGGTTCGCAGTTGGGTTCTCCGGATCTCCGTACCATCAATTTGGTGATTGCCGTTCAGGATACTGGTATTGGAATTCGCAATGAGGATGTCGACAAGTTGTTTGCGACGTTCCAGCGCCTAGAAGAAAAGCGTAACCGCAATATCGAAGGAACGGGCCTTGGCTTGAATCTGACTAAGCGTCTTGTTGACTTGATGGGTGGCGACATCCAGGTGGAAAGTGAATATGGAAAGGGTTCTACGTTTATCGTGGCGATTCCGCAGATTGTGAAGCGTAGCGAACCTATTGGTGATTTTAATGAACGTTGCAACAAGGCAGTGACGGTCGATATTTCCCGTAACCGCTTTAGGGCTCCTCACGCCAATATCCTGGTGGTTGATGACGTTCCCATGAATCTTCGTGTGATGAGTGGCCTCTTGAAGGATACGCAGGTGCAGATCGATACTGCACTCAACGGAATGGAAGCTCTGGAAAAAATCAAGCGCAAACATTACGATGTCATATTCCTTGACCATATGATGCCTGTAATGGATGGTATGGAAACGGTTTCGCTGATGCATACCCTTTCTGGACATCCGAACGAGAGTACGCCTGTAATCATGCTGACCGCCAATGCCGATAAGCATGCCCGCGATCTGTATTTGCAGGCGGGATTCTCTGATTATCTGTCAAAGCCGATTCGCGAAGCGGATTTGCTGGGTGTCTTGCTGGACTATCTGCCGTCTGACCTTCTCGTGATGGTTGACCAGCCTAAGCCTGTTGCGGAGCCCAAGTCGTTGGATGACCTGTATCAGACTCCTGTAGTTTCTGTGCCTCTTGCAAATAAGGAAAAAACTCAGCCGGAAGAAAAGTCTCCAAGATATGGAAAGGCTTTGAATATTTCCAAGGATCTGGTGGATCTTTCTGCAACGGGTTTTGTGGATGTAGAAATCGGTCTAGGCTATTGCATGAATGATGAAACGTTCTATCGCGAAATGCTGACCGAATTTGTGAAGACCAATAAGGAATCTGAATTGAATGCGTCCTTGAAGGATGGCGATTTCGAATCCTATAGAATTTGCGTTCACTCCCTGAAGAGTACTTCCTTGACTATTGGCGCAGTGGAATTTTCGAGCCGTGCCAAGGCCATGGAATTTGCCTGCAAGGATGGGCATTTTGACTATGTGCAGATGCATCATGACGCGCTGATGGCCGAATATCGTAACTTCTTGAAAGTCCTTACGGATTTTGCCAAGGATCATCGGGCATGATGAGGTAATAAAATGACTGAAGAACAGATTGATGTGTTGAATCCGGATGGAACTTTCGCTGGCTATTCCCGTGGCCGTACTGAAGTACACGAGAAGGGCCTTTGGCACAGAACGGTGCATATCTGGGCTTTTGACAAGAGCGGCCGTATTCTGTTTCAGCTGCGCGCCGCTGTAAAGGAAAACAATCCGGGGCTTCTGGATACCAGTTGCGCAGGCCATATTTCTGCGGGCGATAGTAGCCGTAATGCCGCTGTCCGTGAATTGCGGGAAGAGTTGGGCGTTACGAAAACCGCCGAAGAACTGGAGTACCTTTTCGAGTCTGGACATGAGAGCGTGCTGAACGGTGGCTCCTATCTGGACAATGAATATTACGACACCTACAAGATTGTCCTGTCTGATGAAGAGGCCGCTAGCCTTGTTCCCCAGCCTGGCGAAGTGGACGATTTTGTATGGATGACCCGCGAAGAATTTTTTGCGAAGCATAAGCTGAATCCCGAAAAGTTCGTAGACCATCCCAAGGATTATGCCTGGCTGGAAAGCAACTTGGTGCTCTAACATACTGAAGGAACGATTATATGGCAATGTTTAAGGATGTAGCTCTGGTTCTTGAAGGTGGCGGCATGCGTGGCGCCTATTCTGGCGGCGTGTTGGATATTCTGTTGGATCACGGGATTAAGTTTGGCGGTTATGCAGGAACCTCTGCCGGCGCCACCCATATCTGCAGTTTTCTGTCGGAACAGCGCGAACGCAATATGCGCATCGATACGGTCCATTCCAAGGATCCGCGGTATAGCGGTTTCAAGTATCTGTTGAAGGGCGAAGACTTTTTCCCGAGAGAGTTCTGCTACGTTACCATTCCCCGCGAGATTGACATCTTTGACTATGCCAAGTTCGAAGAGAATGCCCATATTTCCGATTTTTATTCTGTCTGCACGAACCTGGAAACGGGCGAAGGCGAATACCTTCTGACCCAGGATGTGGACAAGGGCGACGGTCTTGAATGTGTTCGCGCTTCGGCATCCTTGCCGCTGGTCAGTAAGATTGTGGAACTCCGCGGTAAAAAACTTCTGGATGGCGGCATTGCCGACAGCATCCCCTTCCAGTTCATGGATAGCAAGGGTTTCAAGAAGCAGGTGGTCATCTTGACTCAACAGGAAGGTTATGTCAAGAAGCCCAATTCCATGATCCCGCTGTTCAAGCTGATGTACCGCAAGTATCCGAAGTTCGTTGCCGCGGCTGCTACTCGCCATATCCGCTACAACCAGGCGCTGGCCACCTTAAAGCAGTGGGAAGGTGAAGGCAAGTCCTTTGTGTTCCGCCCCAGCGAACCGTTCCAGATCAGCCGTATCGAAAAGGATACCGAAAAGCTGAAGGAACTTTACAAGATGGGCCTGCGGGATGGCGAGCGCTTGATTCCCGCTCTCAAGAAGTTCCTGGAAGGTTAGCGTTTATATTCCGCTAAAATCATCCCAGTTATAATGGCGACCGCCCCTGCGATTGCCACGGGAGAAATGTATTCCCCGATGGTAATGACCGCCGTGATCATGGTAATGAGGGGAATGGCGAAAATGTAGTTGCTGGCGAGAACCGTCCCCAGTTTCATCATCACCTTGTTCCATATCAGGTAGCCGAACAGGTTGCTGAAAATGCAGAGGCATAAAAAGTTTCCGATGACCACGGGTTCCCGGAACGCCTCCCATGGGATGTTGTGAGTTTGCCCGAATAGGGTTGAACCCGGGATTCCTATGCAGTCAAGAATCATCAGCGGCAGGGACGTAAGTACCCCGTAAAAGAAAATCTTTCGAATGGCGAAACTGGTGCTGTACTTTTCGCGGGTCTTCTGGGTGCTGAAGGCGTAGAATACCCAGGACACGGCGGCACCGAATGCCAACAGGTCGCCGACAGGTGAAAGCTTCAGGATGAATTTCCCGTTTAGAACCACCAGCGCGGCACCCAGGAAGGTGACGATACTTCCAAAAATCTGGCGCCGGTTCAGACGCTCCGCCTTGTAGAGCAGGCCGCCAACAATCATGATCATCAGGGGGTTGGTACACACGATCAGCGACACGTTGCTGCTTGGTGAAAGCGACAGTGCGGTGTTTTCTGCCCAGAAGTAAGTGGTGCAGCCGGTAAAACCTCCCAATAAAAATTTGAGCTCATCTTTCCTGCAGTCAGAAAAGAACTTCTTGTGGTTGGCGATCAAAAGCATCAGGTAGGTTGTCGCAAATCGTATAAAGAAAATCTGGATGGGGGAAAAGCCGTGCTCGATCAGAACCTTGGTGCTGACGAAGCTGGTACCCCAGAAAATCATGGTGACAATTGCGAGTAGGTGCCAAATCATGACTTCAAAGATAGAAATTCTGTTTTTGGTTTGATAAGCATACGGGAAACGCAAATTTTAAAGAGAATGTTGAATGTTATAGTTTTTATTTATTGCCGCTTATAATTAAAACCTTATAGCAGGGGGAAGATCTTGCAGGATTGTTTTATATGGCGGGTGTTTATATTGTGTTGGCTATAGGAACTAGCTATATTTGGAGCATCAATCTGCGGTTTAACCCCGCGTGCATCAGATTGCACGGCAGGTGGCCGAAGCGATTAGTGCATTTAACATAAAGAGGAAAATATGGCAAATCTCGAAACATTGTGTGTTCAGGCCGGTTGGACCCCCAAGAAGGGCGAACCCCGCGTGCTCCCCATCTACCAGAGCACCACTTTCAAGTACGACACTTCCGCCCAGATGGCTGACTTGTTCGACCTGAAGGAATCCGGCTACTTCTACACCCGTCTCCAGAACCCCACCAACGACGCTGTTGCCTCCAAGATCGCTCAGCTGGAAGGTGGCGTAGGTGCCATGCTCACCTCTTCCGGTCAGGCTGCAAACTTCTACGCCGTGTTCAACATCTGCGAAGCCGGTGACCACTTCATTTCTACTTCCGCAATCTACGGCGGTACCAGCAACCTCTTCAGCGTTACCATGAAGAAGCTGGGCATCGAATGCACCTTCATCGACCAGGACGCTTCCGACGAAGAAATCGAGAAGGCTTTCCGCCCCAACACCAAGTGCGTCTTCGGTGAAACTGTGGCTAACCCCGCCGGCAAGATTCTTGACCTGCAGCGCTTCGCCAACTTGGCTCACAAGCACGGCGTGCCTCTGATCATCGACAACACTTTCCCCACCCCGATTCTCTGCCGCCCCTTCGAATTCGGCGCAGACATCGTGACCCACTCTACCACCAAGTACATGGACGGTCATGCCATGGCTGTGGGTGGTGTTGTGGTTGACAGCGGTAACTTCGACTGGGAAGCCCAGCACGACAAGTTCAAGGGCCTCACCGAACCGGATCCGTCTTACCACGGCCTGACTTACACCAAGTCCTTCGGCAAGCTCTGCTACATCACCAAGGCTACCGTGCAGCTCATGCGCGACCTGGGTTCCATCCAGTCTCCCCAGAATGCTTTCCTCCTGAATGTGGGCCTGGAAACTCTGTTCCTCCGTATGCCCCGTCACTGCGAAAACGCTCTGGCCTGCGCCAAGTACCTGAAGAACCATCCGAAGGTTGCCTGGGTGGATTACGCCGGTCTCGAAGACAACGCTTCCTACGCCCTGGCCCAGAAGCAGTTCAAGGGCGGTCTGCCCTGCGGCGTGCTCACCTTCGGTATCAAGGGTGGCCGCGACAAGTCCATCCAGTTCATGGATGCCCTGAAGCTGATCTGCATCGTGACCCATGTGGCCGATGCCCGTAGCTGCGTGCTGCACCCGGCAAGCCATACCCACCGTCAGCTTTCCGACGAACAGCTCATCGAAGCAGGCGTTGCACCTGACCTGATCCGCTTCAGCGTGGGTATCGAAAACGTGAACGATATCATCGCCGACTTGGAACAGGCTCTGGCACAGGTCTAGTTTAGATATCAGATACAAGATATGAGCGAATAGCGAAGTCTCATATCTGAAACCAGTATCTTGATTTTTGAAAAATCCGCGATGTCCTTCTGCGACAACGCGGTTTTTTCTTTTTCGTATCTCATCCCTCATCCCTCATATCTCATGCCTCACCGCTCATTCCCCTCTTGACTAGCAATATCAAGGGATGTATATTATTCCTGTCGGTCTATATGACGTTGTATTTGTCTATGTATATGTCGGGGTAAATTATGTATCGTCCGTCCTTAAAGTTGAGCATGGAGATTGTGAATCTGGCTATCGAGATTTCCGTTTTGGCGACCCGATGCGAGGCCTGGCTGGAAGGCCGTCAGGGGCATCGCGGCTTTGGCTGCGGTGTCGGTAGAGACCTCTGCGATGAACCCTTTCAGGGGGATTACGACGTGTTTTCGCTGTCGGATTTTTTGCGGGCCCATGCCGACTTGGCGGGGGCGAACCAGCCTGACGGGGGATCTTTCAGGACGGGGAACGGCTGCGTTTTCAACGGCAAGATGTGTATCCACCTGGCGCCCCCTGCAAGCGAAGTGCCTTACATGATGCAGGAACTTTTCCAGTGGCTCCAGAAAAGCGAGGACCACCTGCTGATCAGGGCCTGCATTTTCCATTACGCCCTGGATTACATCCGCCCCTTCAAGGATGGCAATGGCCGCATGGGATTGCTCTGGCAATCGTTGCTCCTGAAGAAGCTGAGTCCCGTTCTTTCGAACCTGTCCCGGGAACATTGGGACGAAGATCAGCAGCGTCGCTACTATTTTGCCTTTGTGAAGGCCATAAAGGCAGGCGAGGCGGGCCCCTTTGTGGAGTTCCTTTTGCGGGGAATCCTGGATTTGCTTAAAAACATTGCAGAATCCCTTAAAGAAAAGGGTGATGATGCCGCAAGTGTGGAACTTTCTATCCGACAGAACAAAATTTTGGATTATCTGCGAGAAAAAACGCTGACTGTTGAGCAGATTGCCAAGAAGTTGAAAGTTTCGTCGAGAACTGTAGAACGGGAAATGTCTAAATTACAGCAAATGGGTGTTGTTTACCGCGAGGGTTCCGACAAAACAGGCTCCTGGCGGGTACGTTAAAAAGGACCTCGGATGGATCCGAGGCCCTTTCTATTTCGTTAGATTGTTTTAGACAAATTAAGCGAAGTTGTACAGGTCTGTAATATCTTCGTTGTTCTTGTCGTACATCCAGAACTGGTTGATGTGGGCATGTTCGTCTTCCACCAGGTTGATCTTCATGCCGTGCTTGTACTCCAGATAGTTGTACATGCGGTTCAGGTCCTTGCACATCACGTCGATAACGAAGGGGCTGACCACCAGGGTCACTTCGCGGAGCTTGCCCTTGGCCTTGGCGCGAGCCATCCAACGGTCAATCATGCCGAGAGTGCTTTCCAGGGTAGCGATACGGCCACCACCGCAGCAGACCGGGCATACCTGAGTCTTTTCGGTCATCAGGTTCACGCGGACGCGCTTACGGGTCACTTCCATCAGGCCGAACTGGCTAATGGGGGCGGGGGTGATGGGAGCCTTGTCGCGACGGATTGCCTTGCGGAATTCCTGGTAGACGGTCTCGTTGTCGGCTTCGGTTTCCATATCGATGAAGTCGATAATGATCAGGCCGCCCACGTCGCGGAGACGGAGCTGCTTTGCAATTTCGTGGCAAGCATCGATGTTGGTTTCCAGGATAATCTTACCCTGGTCCTTGCCGTGGACCTTGGGACCGGTATTCACGTCGATGGACACCAGTGCTTCGGTCTGCTCGATGACCAGGTTGCCACCGCGGGGCAGCGGGACCTGGCGCTGGAGAGAGCGTGCATAGTCGTTTTCGATCTTGAAGTATTCGAACAGGCTTTCGTTGCTGCTCCACAGCTTCACCTTGTCCAGCTTGTCCGGAGACAGAACCTTCAGGTAGTCGCGGAGGGCGAAGTATTCGTCGCGGTTGTCGATATACACGTAGTCGGTGTTATCGCCAAAGTATTCGCGGACGGTCTGTTCGATGGAATCAGATTCTTCGTAGATGCAGGTTTCGGCAGGCTGGTTTTCGAAGTTGTACTTCGTCTGTTCCCACTTGCTTTCCAGTTCACGCATCTGCTTGTTGATTTCGAATTCGGATTCGTTCAAGCCGTTGGTACGTACGATATAGCCCACATCGCGACCCTTCAGGCGGCGGACCACCTTCTTGAATTCGCGGCGCTTGGCCGGATCACGTTCACGCTTGGACACACCGATAAAGTTGGTACCCGGCATGCAGACCAGGAAACGGCCGGCAAAGCTGAGATGGGTGGTCAGACGGGCACCCTTGGTGCTGATGGGTTCCTTAACCACCTGGACCATGATTTCCTGGCCTTCGTGGAGGATTTCATCAATAGGCACTTCCTTGGAGGAACCGCCTTCGTCATCATCGTCACCGTATTCGCGACGAAGCAGTTCGTTGCGATCGACGGCGTCTTCCTGATGGAGGAAGCCGGCCTTCTCCAGGCCGATGTCAATGAACGCAGCCTTCAGTGCCGGAAGCACCTTCTGGACCACGCCCTTATAAATATTGCCCAGAACTCGATTAGAAGAAACGCCTTCCACTACCAATTCGACGAGTTCACCGTCTTCCATGATAGCGATACGCTTTTCATAAGGCGTCTTGCTAATCAAAATCCCGCGCTTACACTTATTTGCCATTAAAACTCCTAAAAGTTCGACAAAACTTGATAGACACGATAATAGATTTTGGCCCCAAGACCGGTCCAAAAGTATGGGCCCTGTCCGAGCCCCGCGCGCTTCTTGACGGAAAGTACCGACTGCCTGCCAACGCGAAACCTGGGGACCATAAATATATAATATGATTTTTATGCGGGGGAAGCCTCCCCCTCGCTCAAGCCCTTTTTAAGGTCTTTTGCTACCCCCTCTGCGGGGGCACGCCCCCGCAACGCCCCCAACCGTTGACAAATTGTACAACATATTTTTCAGCCAGCGCATCAAAAAAGTTTCGCCAAAGTCTATATTCTAACCGTAAGGAATTTGGGAAACCAGGGGGCTCTATGTCCATCAGGAAACATTGGGGAAAAATCACCTTGAGTATCGCCGCCAGCTTCTGGGCCGGCTGTAACGATAGCGGCACCGAGGCGGAATACATCCAAGGTGGCGAAAACATCTGTACAAACGAGCAAAATGAAGAATGTGGCGGTGGTGCTGTCATCGCACTCTACGGCGTCGCCCCCACTTATGACATCAGCTCCAGCAGCATAACCGGTGACTGCACCGAAGGTAACTGCGCAGAGTCTTCCTCCGGCATGGGAGAATCCTCTTCCAGCGTCAATAGCGAATATCCCTACGTGCTCTATTCCGATCCCTCGGTACACTGCAAGGACAGCACCGTATACGTTCCGTCTCCATGCGAAAACGCCTCCAAAAGCTACGCATCCACTGATGAAAACGCCCCTCTGTACGGCATCGTTCCCATCGTCTGCAATACACCGAGCCGTTACGATCCCATTTTCAAGTGCGACAACGGCGATTCCCTCCCCGCATACCGTTACAAGGAAAAGGACGGCATCATCTACACCAACAAAGAGTACGATGAACTATTCGGCTCCAACTAAGCCAATAATTTAGTAGATTGCCCTGCATGGCCCTGCTCCTCACCATCATTTTCTTCGCCTGGTTTATCAGCAATATTGTCCGCGGCAACATTTCTCACCAGGGCAGTGATTACCATTTCAGGGAGCACCCCATACCGTTCATCATCATCCAGATTTTCCTTCTAGGCTTCGGTCTCTTCTGCTTGAATCGTTTTCTGAGTGAGATCGGGATTCTCGTCTTCTAGATTTTAATATCTTTCGTCTCCAGGAAGAAGAAAAATCTATGTCTGACCAGATCAACTTAAGAGACGAACTTTACCTAAAAGATTATGCCGGCAAGATTCACAATTTGCCGTTGGGTGAACTGTACGAAGTTTTGGGTGTCGTCAAGAAGGATTCCTCTGACGAACGAGTCAAGATCGTAATGGAACGGATCCATGAGTTAGAGACGGAAATTCAGACGAACAAGTCTAACAAAAAAAAGAAAGTAAAGGTAAAGCCCGTCAAGGCGGCAAGGGAAGATTCTGCAAATAGGGAATCGCCGGTAAAGCTTTTCATCCGCAAGCTTTTCTGGATTTCTCTCATGGCCGTATTCGTTGTTTCGAGAGTGCAGGACGTCGCCCATAAAATTCTTGATGGTTCGTTTGATGTTACCGAATGCGGAATCACCTTTACCATGGATATTCTTCCGTTTTTTTGCTTTGGTATCGGGTACAAGATCGCCCGGCGTTTTACCATGGCCAAGAAGAAGAAGTTCCATCTTGGAGTCGCCTTTTTCCTGATGGGGAAGGCTGTTCTGGGAATCTGTCTTGACGTCTATCTTGGTGTCGCCTGCCAGTTTTACGATGAGAAGGCGTCCTACGTATCTGTCATCGTTCTTGCGGCGGCCTTGCTTTTTACGGTCAACATGTTCCGCAGGAAGGTCAAGGACAAGTTTGCGACAAACGGCGTGTTGCCTATGGCCATTGCCCTGTTGGCGGAACAGCAAATCTGGATGATGTAAGAAAGGCGGGACTGAGCCCGCTTTTTTATTGAAGATGGGTGGGTGGCGCGCCGGCGCTGTTCTTGATGGCAGCCTGCTTTATTTCGACGATCTTGTCGGCGATGGCGCGGGCCTTTTCGGTAAGCCACAGCCAGGAGGTGGTGGCTTCGCTGTAGTCCGCTTCGCCGTACATCTGCACACGGCCATCGCGGCGGAGTGCGTCCACCTGGCGCATGCCCTTTACGTCGCCCTTGGGGTAAACGGCAAAGGTGCTTCCGCCATTGTTGTTCAGGATGCTGAAGGCGGGAACGTCACTGGGACCGTCGGCGATGTATACCATGTTCTGGAAGGGAACGCGGCGCACTTCTCGTGCGATAGAGGAGTTGACGTCGATGGTTTCGGGGTACTTGTTGCTGCCCTTGTTGATTTCGAAGATGTAGCGGGTTTTGGAAGTGTTGTCCAGGGCGCAGGCAATCTGGGAAATTTCGTTTGCGGATACTTCGTTTGCGTTAGGGACGTTCCCTGCTGCGTCCTTTGCATCCAGAAAACCGGGTTGCAGTACTTCTTCGATGAATTCACATCCAAAAATTCCATCTACAAAGGGGGCGATGGCGCTGCCACGGATCGTTTCGGCAAAACCGGTACTGACCACGTAATGTTCCAGACGGATGTCGAAGGCCTTGTATTTCGGATCTTCTTCAATCAGCTTCTTGATTTCGCCGAAAAAATCGGGAAGGCCCGGGTAAAAGGCAAGTTCCTTGCCGAAGCTACGGAGCATCTTGTTGGAAAGTCCCTTGAACAGCCCCGCCTTCACATAGGTCAAGATGTGGTTCAGGTAGCTGGTGTCGGAATTGACGGAAATTCCCTGGGCGGCGTAGTGGCTTTTTAGGGCGTTCACTTCTTGCCAGAACTTGGCGCCGTCAACGTTGAAATGACGGAATAGGGGTTCCTGCATGTAAGAGCTGATGAGCGTCTTGTCGCAGTCCCATACCATGGCGATGATGTTCTGTTCAAAAGCGGAATTTGCCATATTGACCTCGTTCCTGTCCACCTATTTGGTGATGAAGAAACTT
The DNA here is from genome assembly GCF_023373925.1 of Fibrobacter sp. HC4. Classification (NCBI taxonomy): domain Bacteria; kingdom Pseudomonadati; phylum Fibrobacterota; class Fibrobacteria; order Fibrobacterales; family Fibrobacteraceae; genus Fibrobacter; species Fibrobacter sp. HC4. The sequence continues at coordinate 41,098 of NZ_JALCZV010000019.1, forward strand.
TCGGGGTTGATGGAGTTGCCCGACAGTCGGATTTCGTAGTGCAGGCCGAGGCTCGTTTCGCGACCGCTTTCGCCGATGAGGGCGATGGGTTGACCGCGTTTTACAAAGCTTCCCTGGGGGACAAGGGATTTCCCTAGGTGGGCGTAGAAGGAACGGACGCCCTTCACATGCTCGATTTTCATGGACAGGCCAAAACCGCGATGGTTGCGGACTTCCATGACGGCACCTGCACCTGTCGCATAGACGGTGTCCCCTTCGACGGCCACGTAGTCGATGCCGCGATGGGGCAGTTGTCTGTCGGTAAAGGGATCGTAGGCCATTTCAAAGCGTTTCTTGACGGCGTGTTCACCCTTCATGGGGTGAAGTACGGGCAGCTTGGCGGCCAGGGCGGAATCGTTTTCCAGGGCGTTCAGCAATTTGCGGAAAGTGGTTTCCAGTTCCATCAGGCTCTTGCGCTTGCGGGCGGCGCGTTCTTCGTCGCTGGTGGTTTCCAGGGTGAATCCCAGACCTCCCATTTTCAGGGTGCTGTCGCGGAGAAGCCTTGTTTCTTCGGCCTTGAGGATGGAAGAGTCTACGGAGGCGCGGACGGCTACCAGTTCCTTTTCGATAGCTGCATTCTGGCGATAGACATTCGTTACGTTTCCGCTTGTTATGTTATCCATAATGCGGACGGGAGAGAACATGATAAAGCCTGCCACGGCGGCACAAACGCTCAATACAGAGAGTATGGCCCCTAGGAGGGATACGCTGTAGCTCTTACCCGAGGTGGTCTTGCTGGGGAATACATGGATTTCAAGTTTTTTCACCGTCGATACGCTCCCGCAAGGAATTGATTTTGCGCTTATGTTCTTCGATGGCGCCGAGTATTTCTACCACGGACGGGTCGTCCTTGATGGCGGAAAGAAGGTCGTCACGGACGGCTCCGTGAAGTTTCTGACCCAGTGCCTGGAAGCGGTTTTTGAGCCTAGATTCCTCGGCTGCCAGTTCTACCCGCAAAAGTGCGGTAGAGGCGAAGTTCATAGCCGAATTTTTAAGCTTATTTAAAGGAATTTTACTCATAAGATGATTTCCAATGTCTGTAAAAAAATTAGTTTTTTATCCGTATAAAATTTGGAGAAATACCATGAGTCGTCGCGATCGTAGACACGCTAAACAAGAAGTCAAGAAGTTCACCCCGAACAAGAAGAACGCACTGGACCCCAAGATTATTGCTGTACTTGGAGCTCTCGCCGTAATCTTCTTTGTTGGCACCATGCTAATCCAGAGAGGCTAAGATGAAGTTCGATATTAAGAAGTCCGACCTGCAGGAAGCTCTGCAGACTGCCATTACCGCAATTCCCAACAAGTCTACTCTTCAGATTCTGAACAACTATTCTCTTCGTCTCGAAGGAAACATCCTGGAAATTTGCGCAACCGACTTGAACCTTGGTGTCAGGACCAAGCTGGAAGTGAACGGCGAACGTGATGGCGAAGTCGTGATCAATGCCCGCAAGTTCTCTGACTTGATCAAGGCTCTTAGCGATCCCGCTATCGAAACCATCAGCATCGATGTCCAGGATTATCTGGCTCGCATCAAGTGGAGCGAACGCGGTCAGGCTTCTATCATGGGTTTTGACGCTGGTGACTTCCCTCCGTTCCCGGAAGTGGAAGGCGACAGCCTGAACTTCGCTGCAAGCGAACTTGCATTCCTCGTCGAAAAGACCGCTTTTGCAACTTCCAACGATTCTGTCCGCATGAACCTGAATGGCGTGTTCTTCGAAGCTGACAATGGCAAGGTTTCCATGGTCGCTACCGACGGTCACCGCATGGGCCGTGCAAGCATCGACCAGGAAGGCGCTACTCTCGCTAGCGGCATTATCATCCAGCCCAAGGTTCTGCAGCAGATCCTGCGCATTGCCAAGAGCGAAGATATCATCGAAATTCGCACTACCGAAACCCATGTGCTGTTCAGCACCGGTTCTACCCAGATCATTTCCAAGCTGTACGAAGGACCGTATCCTAACTACCGCAATGTGATCCCCCAGAACTTTGAACGTACCGTGCAGGCCAACTGCGCCGAACTTCAGGGCAAGGTCAAGAGCATTCTCCCCATGGCTAATCCCCGCACTCACCAGATCCGTCTGCACATGAACGGCAACGTCATGGAACTTTCTGCAACTGACCCGGATGTTGGTGGCGAATGCCGCGAAGCACTGGCCATTACTCACAATGGCGAAGGCAACTTCAGCATGGGCTTTGACGGTCGTTACTTCTCCGAAATCCTCGGCATGTGCAAGAGCGAAGAAGTCATCCTCAAGATGAACAGCCCTCTTGGCGCCTGCATTATCGAACCGGTCGGTGAAGACCTGAACTATAGCTTCCTCCTGATGCCGTCTCGTCTGGTTGACTAAGGCTTAGACATTAGGAACTGCAATAAGAAAGGGCTCGCGAAAGCGAGTCCTTCTTTTTTTTATAGGTATGCGGAAATTATTTACGTTTAATTTGTTTATATCAATAAGTATAAACTAAACGAGTTTTTCTGCCTCGCCTTCGGCGTACTTTCCGTAAAGCATGGCAATGACGTCCTTCTTGGGAACCTTCTGCTTGGTCTCCTTGAGGCTTACGTGGAGGCGGTCCAGCATGGCCTTGTCGATTTCCTTCCAGTACTGATTGTTTTCTGTCAGCGTCCAAAGCTTGTCGCCATCGTCGCTGGTGGAGACGGTTACCAGCTTTGCCTTGAAGAATGTTCCCAGGGCGCGGTTGATGTAACTGCTTGTGGTGCCGGTGATGTTCATGGCGACGATTTCTTCTACCAGCATTTGCTTGCTCATGGGAACGAAGGAGCTCAGGTCGCAGGCGGCCACGTAGATTTTCTTAAGCATGTTCTTGGGGAAGATGTCCCAGCCCTTGCGCTTGAGTGCCTTGGCCAGAACCATCTGGGCGTCTTCTTCCACAGAGACTTTCTGCTCGGCGAGAGATACGGTGAAGGATCCGCCGCCGATGTCGTTGATTTGTACGAAGTCTGCCGACTTGACGAAGTCCATGAAGTTCTTGAATCCCAGACGCTTTTCGTTGAAGGCGTTGTCGATGCCCAGCATTTTCGGCTTGACGGCGGCAAGGGGCAGCGGGCCGTCTTCCTTCTGCAGGATGTCGCGGAGCATTTCCATGGAGTCGATCTTTTCGGACACGATAAGGCTGCTTCTGTCCTTGGCGTTTTCTTCTTCATCTTCGTCCACGGGGGCGGCCGTGGCGTCGTCGGTGTAAACGTAGCGGGAACAGGAATTCTTGACGCACTCGCTTAGAGGGGACTTGGGACCGACGCCGATGACTTCCTTGCCTTGTTCGCGGAGTTTGCGGAACAGGGGCGAAAAGTCGGAATCGCCGGTGGCCAGCACGATCCACTGCACCTGGGAATCCAGGGCCACTTCCATGGTGTCTACGGTCATCTTGATGTCGGTGGAATTCTTTCCGCTGACAGGATGGAAGGTGTGGACAAGCTCGAAACCGTTTTCGTTCAATGCGGATTGCAGAGGCATCAGCTGGGGGCTAGACCACTTGCCGTAAGCCTTACGCACAACGATTTGCCCCAGGGGCAGCAGTTCGTCCATTAAGGACTGCACGCCATTGTTTCTTACCCAGTTGGTCAGGTTCTCTGCATCAATAAAAATTGCAATATGGTTCATAACGGCACTAATATATATATTGTGAACCATGAGTCCGAAGGTGCCGCAAAAGAACTGCAAGCTACTGCGCAAGATTATGAGCGTGGTGGCCCTTGCGGTGTGCGGTATTGGTCCAGCCGCCTTCGCTTTAGAGAATGATGAGGATCATTTTCAGCGATTTTCTGCCCTTCCCATATTAGGTTATTCGGAAGAAACCAAACTGCAGTATGGTGCCATGGCGCTTCTGTTCTTTAAGCCCAACGAACCTGGTGGTAAGGTCCAGGAAATCGATATTACGGCATACGGTTCTACCCGAAAGCAGTTCCAGTTTCTGATGGTTCCCTATTTCTATCTGTACCACGACAGGATTGGCGGTATCGTAGACTTCAGGTATCAGAACTGGGTAGGCAGTTACTTCGGCATGGGGAACGATGTGGACTTCGACAAGTACATCGGCTTCGATCGAGAACGTCTGCATTTTTCTACGGAATTGAAATCTTCCATAGGGTTGCCCCGGTCGTTCAATTATGGTGTGAAGGTTGTTGCAGAAAGGTCGTCTACCGATTTTAATGACTGCACCAAGGATCGCTGTGCCGATATGGACTTACCGGATTTGCATAATGGTTGGCGGAATGGGGGCGGCTATATTCTTAGTTACGACACCCGCGACAATTTGAACTGGACCCGGAGCGGTTTCCTTGTTCGCTGGCAGCAGATGTTCTACAGCGACTGGCTAGGGGATTATGACTTCGGTGTTCAGGATCTGGACCTCCGTGGGTACACGCCCTTGTTCTGGAATATCTCCGTGGCGACGGCAGCCCTCTGGCAAAGGGCTAGCGGGGATGTTCCCTTTGACATGCTATCTGGCCCTGATGGAACGAAACGCTTTCGCGGTGTAGAGAGCTTGTTTTTTCGCGATAACCAGAGTCTGATTTTACAGGCGGAACTTCGTAAATATTTAGGTTGGCGCCTGGCCGGTGATATCTTTTTTGAAGGGGCCAAGGTGGGGGACCACTTTAGCGAACTTCTACGGAATCGGTGGCATCAGGCTGTTGGGTTTGGAGGGATGCTGGCCCTTAACTTGAAGGAACGGCTTTACGCCCGTGGTGAGATTTCCTGGGTGGACTACGAGAAGTTCGGCATGACTGTTTATATCCGGTCTGCGTTCTAGTTCCCGAGGTTTAAACAAAAAATAGGCCCCGCAGGGCGGAAGTAAAAATGCGGCTGCGCCCCGAAGGTCGGGTATGAAAAAGTGGTTGCGCCCCGAAGGTCGGATATGAAAAAGTGGTTGCGCCCCGAAGGTCGGGTATGAAAAAGTGGTTGCGCCCCGAAGGTCGGGTATGAAAAAGTGGTTGCGCCCCGAAGGTCGCAACCACCATTTTTGAGATAGAATATCTGTGGATTCAGGAATTAGTCCTGAATGCGAGTCCAGTTCAGCACGCCCTTCTTCATGAGGTAGCAGTAACCGGCTTCGAGAATCACCAGGAAGGCGAGAAGAACAAAGAGCAGTTCCCAACCACCAGCCAGGAACTGGATGGTCCAGGGGTAGAGGAATGCAACTTCGAGGTCGAACACCAGGAACAGCATTGCCACCATGTAGTACTTGACCGGGTAGCGTTCGCTGGAGGTGCCGGATACATGGGCGATACCACATTCATAGGAGGTACCCTTGATGGCGGTTTCCTTGATTTTGCCCGGATGCAGAAGCCAGTTGGCAACCAAGAGGACAGTGGGGATGCAGAGGGCCAAAATGACCAGGATGGTCATGGCAAAAGTGGTGTCGAAAATTTCAACGTTCGTCATAGTGAGCACAAAGATAGTAAAAAACTTTTTGCTGTTTAGGTATGGTTTTGTAAACTATATTTGAGCCTATGAAAAAGATCACTGCATTATTGGGATTTGTGGGTGTAGTGAGCATGATTTCGGCTTGTTCCGATACCATCTCAGACGTTGATGTGATAATTGCTGAGCAGGATAGCTCTATTTCCAGCGATTCTAACGCCCCTCAGGGTGACGCTCCTGCATCATCGTCTTCTAAGAAGGATTCTGGGGTACAGGCTGAAGTCAAGTCTAGTGGTTCTGCCGTAACAGATACTGTCAACAAGACTGTGTATTTGTCTTCTGCCAGCAATTATGAGACCCCCTACATTAGTAGCGGTGTTTTCTGCTGGAGCGAAAAGTGCGAAGCGGCTGCGGTTACCTCCAGCGCTAGCATGGATACCATCGTTATTGGAGTCTCTTCCGAGGCGGAAGTGTGGCCCAACGTAACAGAAACTCAGATGGTTGACCTGCGAGACAACAAGACCTACGCCTTGAAGACTATCGCCGGTGTTCATTGGATGACCCAGAACCTGAATTACGAAACCAAGGCCAATAGTTTCTGCCCCACTAAGGACGGTGCTGATATGTGTGCCAAGTATGGCAGGTATTATACCTATGCCGCTGCATTGTCCGCCTGCCCCACTGGATGGAGACTTCCTACCGAGGCAGAAGTTCTCGCGCTGGATAATGCTGTAGAACATGAATGGTGGTCCATTGGCGGCCGTGTGAACGTTGAAGAAGGCAATAGCTTTGGAAATGAAGGTGACCAGGGATATATCTGGTACGAAGATAACGGAACCAACAATTCCTATCGTATCAAGAACTATTCTGGCGATAAACCTCACGAAGTCCAGCATGTGGGTGGCGATACTCGTGCCTACAACGTTCGCTGTGTAGAAAACAAGTAAGACTTTCTTGGAACTGTAAGAGAGTTCGCGGTTGTAATCGCGGGCTCTTTTTTTTATGGTTGGCTTCTTGCTGTTCCGTCAGCGCAAAAAAGACCGCGCGAAATAAATCGCGCGGTCCTTTTGGTTTGGTTGGTTTGGAGGGATTTCTTTTTGTCTGGAGTTACGGCCTTGTTCGGCGGACTCCCCAGAGCTTGTCGCGGGTCTGGTTCAGTATGGTCTTGCCGTTGACTTCTATTCTTAATTCCAGTCGTCCGATGTAGACGCCGGTTCCGACCAGTCTGCCGGTTCTGTCGCGCATGTTCCATGCCAGGAAGAGGCGTTCCCCTTCGTGGTCTAGGCAGGAACCTTCACCGGACGCATCTTTATAGAGGTCGCTGTTGCAGTTGATTTCGCCTGCGGCTCCGCCTACGTATTCGCCATACTGGCTGTAGTAGCGGGTGCGGTATTTCAGGGTGACTGCATCTGCGGAAACGATCAGGTTTGAATGTTCTCGCAGGAAGGTTTCTTTGTCTGTATTTCCTGCCAGATGGTATTCGTTGATGAGTGCCTCGTCGATGCTTCCGTCCTTGATGGCCTGCAAGGTGGCATCGCTAATGCCCGCCTCTTTCAGTTCCTTGTCGAAGCAGCCGCTTGCGATGGAATCCAGAATGTCCTGGATCGAAACTGTTGTGGTGGAGGTGACCTTTGTAACCTTCATGCCGTCTTCGTAGTTCTTCAGGGAAAGGCTCTCGATGGCTTCAATGACGCTGTCGGCCAGGCCGGCGCTTTTGTAATTTTTGGCGGTCACCTTTCCTTCGGAAATCAGCTGCGCGGCTTCATCGCTGATGCCGTAGGATTCGCCAATGATACCTGCGCTAATGTCCACGAAGAGCTGTTCCAGGGCTTCGTCCTTGGTGAGGGTGTAGGTGGTGTCGTAGCGATCCGTGGCTTCGGTGCCTGTGCGGCTTTCGATGAATGCGTCCAGGATGTTGAACTGTTCTCCCGTTTCGTCCAGCATGATTTTTGCGATGTTGAAACTGAGGAGGTTGCCCTGCACGCCGTACTTTTCGCCGATCTCCTGCGCGGTCAAGTTGCTGTCGGCGTTGAGCATGGGCTGGGAGGCTGCAGGGTTGGCAATAATTTCGTTTTCGGTACTGACTGTAATGAGGGACGGACTTTCGTTGGAAACTTCCTGGTTGCCGGTGATGGTAGCCCAGGGATTGTCGCGATGGGGCGCGTTGCCCAGCAGGTCTTCTGCGGTGTTGCTTGCGGAGGTGGCGAAACGAATCAGGTCGCCGTTGGTGGGCAGGATAGCGTTATCCGTAGACTGTCTAAAGATGAGAGTCATGGTGTTGTCGCTGCCGCTTTGCTGGATGGCGGATTCCGGCTTTTCGTTGACTCCGGAACGCATGCAGGTGTATTCAAAAAGATTCTTGAAATATTCCCTTGATTTGTCTGTAATGGCTTCGCTGAAAGTGAGAGCGAGTTCGCGGTTTCCATCGGATTTTTTGGCGGCGACAGCCTTTACGATGATGGGGCCGATGCCGTCTTCGATGATGTTTTCGTAATAAGGGCTGAAGTGTTCCTCGATTCCATTTTCCTTGTAGGTAAAGTTGGCCTTGATGGAACCGAAATATTTTTCGGATTCTCCGCCGGTAAATTGCTTCTTGCCGAAACCGCAGATGTTGTCGTCGCAGTCCACCGTGACGATGATTTCGTCTCTGCTAGAAGAAATGTCGAAATCCTTTGTGGTGGGGAAGGATTCTCCAAACGTGAACTGGATGTCATTCAGTATGTTCTTGGAATCCAGCTTCTTGTCCAGTTCAATATAAAGGCTGTCTGCTCTGCCGTCGCCGTTCCTATCAAAGATGATGGCCTTGGTGATGTGGGGTTCCGGAGAGTTATCGAAGTTCAGGTTCTTCCAGTAGGATGCCGAGGCTGCGGATCCCTTGGCGACCAAGGTGACTCCCTCGACGGCACTGTTTGCGCGAATCCTGAAGTGGGCTCTGCCCTCCTTGTCCAGGTTGACGTAAGTGATGACGTCCCCATTTGTATCAAGGATGTCTACAGCCGGATGTGAAATGGACAAATTAATTTTCTTGTTGTAATTGTTGACCTGTGCCCAATCCTCGAAGAAGGAAATGTACACGTCGTATTCGGTGTTGGCCCAGTGTCCGATTTGCAGGGTGTCACCGGAGATTTCCTGTCCCAGGATTTTCCAGGTGCTGTCGGTGAACGCAACGCTGGGAATGCTGTAAGAGGGGATGGTTATCTCAATAGAGGTTGTCTGACTGGGATCGGACTTCAGGGAAATTTCAAGGAAGTAATGTCCCGGAGCCAGAGTGTAATTGTCGACGATGGCGGCCGAGTCGATGCTGAACGTAGAGTCGCTGGTGATATGAATGCCTTCGTACCAGTCGCCGATTCCCAGCTCCTGAGGGTCGTCCAGGTTTCCTCCGGACAGCTTGAAGGTGGAGGCGCCGCCGGTTGTATCCGTTGTAGTTTGGCTGTTGGAAAAGTCGCAGCTCAGGGCGTCGCGCTTGTTGACCTGCCAGATTTCGTAACTCTTTAGATTCTTTTCTGCGTAGCTGGAGATGAGTAGGCTGGCGTCGGCTTTCAGGTCCATGGATGTTCGCATCTTGAAGTTCCCTTCGACCTTGTAGCGTTCCGTGTAGAAGATGTTGAATACGTAGGTATTTCCTTCGATCAGGCCAAGGGTGTCCAGGTCTACGGCGCGGCTTCTTCTGTCGTGAACGCCACCGATATCCACTACTAGCTTTCCGTCGATGTAAACCCATACATCATCGTCGCCCAAAAATTCAAAGTACTGGCCGCGGACATATTCGAAGTTGGCCTGCACCTTCATGGACATGCCGTAATTATGGTAGGCGTTGCTGGAACTTTTCCCGCTGCCGTCAATGCCGGCGAATCCGCTGGGGATGGAATCGTAATAAGGGTTGGGAATTGTCTTTGCTGAATCCAGCCATTGGAAATCGTCGATCAGGAACATGCCGCCACGGGCCTCGCCTACGGAAGATTTTGTATCGCTGTCCATCTGGGCGCGCCAAATGCCGTCTTCGTCCAGTTGCAGGGTCATGTTGCGGCAGGTGGCGTTTGTGTAGGCCTTGCCATTCTTGACCACCAACGTTTCGGGCAGGAACCATTGATTCAGATGTTCTGCGTTACGGCACTTTCCTTTCCAGTCAAAATTCTCATTTCGGACGGGGACACCGTTCTTTCCCAGTTTGCGTTCCACCATGCCTTCCAGCACCTGGTCGAGACTGGCGGTGTAGTCAATGAGATTGCGGTCTTCTTCGGCGTAGTCCCTCTTGGACATGGGCGAATTGGGCCAGCAGAGGTTTACGTTGTCGCCGCCGAAGTCTGCGCTGGTTCCCACGCCGCCGAATGTGTCGGTGCAGTGGTCCGCGCCGTCGCCCAGGTTGCAGAGGCTTTCGTCGCGGGTGGTGGGCCTGAATTTCTTGTGGTTGTCGCGGCTGCCGTCATACCAGTCGAACATCATGACGGGGAGTTTTCTGGTGGGGCAATCTCCCAGGATGCCTGGGTATTGGGTAAAGAGGGCGGGTGCGTCTGCCTTATAGGCGCGAATCCAGAGGGTGTCGCCTTCGGCCGCCAGACTGTCCAGGCTGATTTCGTTTTCGGTGCCGGGGGCTTTAGAAACGACGCCTTCTGCGCTGTAGAATTTGTTTCCTACGGTCTGCTTGAAATAGACGCTGAACTCACCATCGGGTTTGCTGATTTCCGTTTCGTACCAGCCGCAGTATTTGTCTACGGCAGTCATGACACCGATGGAATCTCCGTTGACGTAGGCGATGGCGTTGGTGTTGGTCCAGGGGGCAAGAAAACGGAGGACTTTGGCCGGGGTTTTTGTTGCGGGAGTTTCGTTGCCCGGGCGGTCTGTATTGTTGGCTCCGGGTCTAGCGGCAACGAGACATGCGCTCAAGGCGAGTCCCATGAGGATTGTTTTGGAGAGATTCTTACACCACATATAGATTTCTCCTTCTAAACACCCATTTGCTCTAATCCCATTTTTAGACGAAGTGTTTAGAAATAATTTCAAATATTTGAAGAAGTTTTCCAAAAATATTTAAAATCTTGTAAAAATCAATGTTTTTTAAAAATAACTGTGTAAGAATTTGCTGATTTTGTTTAGTAAGTGTGTAAAACTGAAGGTCAGCGGGCAAAAAAAAGAAAAGGCGCCGGCATTTGGCCGGACACCTTTAATGAGAGAGGTTTAATTTCTTTTCTAGGGCCCGAATTCTAGGCCAAGCTTGTTGACTTTTCCACGGCGCACGCCCCACAGCTTGTCGCGGGTCTGATGCATGGTGGTCTTGCCGTTTACGATAATCTTCAATTCCAGTCGGGCGATATACACACCGGTTCCCACGAGGCGGCCGTTGTTGGAGCGCATGTTCCAGGCCAGGAAGATCTTGCCCTTGTTCTTCATGCAGCCTTCTTCGCCATAGATTTCCTTGTCGGAGCACTTGATGGACTTGGAAGTTCCGCCCACATATTCGCCATACTGGCTGTAGTAACGTGTACGGTAGAAGAGTTCTATGGCGTCGTCTGCAATCAGGGACTTGGAACCGTTGCGGAATTCTTCGATGTTGTATTCGTTCAGGGTGCCGTCCTTGATGGCGTCAATGACGGTCTGGCTGACTCCGGCCTGCTTCAATTTTTCATCAAGTAGACCTGCCCTGATCGAGTTGAACAAATCCGTCTGGGTGGTGGTCGAAATGGAACTGATTTCGGTCAGGGTGTCCCTGCTGGCTTCAATATTGTCTTCGGTCAGTTTGGCTATGATGCCCTTTTCTTCTGCTGTTAGGGCGGACTGGTAATTGCTTTCGTTGATAGTACCTTCCATGATGGCGATGACGGTGGCTTCGCTAAAGCCGAAGTTTTCGCCAACCACTCCGGTTCTGATATCGGCAAAGACCTGCGTCAGGGCTTCTTCTTCGCTGATGCATATATATGTCGTATCGTAGGTCGTGGTGCTTCCCAGCTGAGATTCGATGAATGCGTCCAGCGAGTTGATGTCCTTCTGGGTTTCTTCCAACATGATCTTGGAAATGTCGTAGTCAATGAGGCTGCCCTGAACACCGAGGGAGTCGCCGATCTGCTGAGCGTCCTGGGTAGTGTTGGTGATCAGCAGGCTCTGTGTGACGGTATCCTTCTTGATGATGCCGTAGGGGTCATCGCCGATAGAAATGACTCCCGGACTTTCGTTGGTCAGTTCCTGGTCGCCAGTGATGGTTACCCAGGCGTTGTCCTTGTGGGGAGCGTTGCCAACAAGGTCGATGGTCTCGTTTGCGGAACCGTTTCCGGGGACAAAGCGGATCAGGTCTCCATTGTTGGGCAATACGGCGTCCTGTGTGGTCGAACTATAAACCAGGGTCATGGTATTGCCGCTACCGGATTGCAGTACCGGGGTTTCGGGTTTCTCGTTGATGCCACCGCGCATGCAGATAAATTCAAACATGGTGGCGAACTGAATACGGGAATCGTCTGAGATGGCTTCGCTGAAAGTCAGTGCCAGGTGGCGGTTACCATCGTTGCTCTTGGACTTCACGGCACTTACGATAATGGGGCCCATGCCGTCGCTGATGGGCTCGTTTTCCTTGTAGAACTGACTTGTCTTTCCATTGTCCTTGTAGGTGAACCAGTTGTTCAGGGAACCTGTGTAGATATTGGTTGCACCTCCGGTGAACTGGCGGCTACCGAAACCGCACTTGGCGTCGGTGCATTTTTCAACATCGATATCTTCGGCGGTCAGGACGATGGTATTGTTGTTGATGAGTCTGAACTTGTCGGTTGCCATAAAGGCTTCGCCAAATTCAAACTGAATGGAATCCAGACGGCTCTTGTCAGAAAGGCTTCTGTCGAACTGTGCATATAGGCTGTCGGCTCGACCGTCACCGTTTCTGTCAAAAATGGTTGCTGTAACGATCTGCGGAATTGGCGGATCGGCAAAATTCAATTTTGTCCAGGCAGAAGAACCTGCTGCTGCGCCCTTGATGGTAAGTGTTGCTCCGGTAACAGGGGCGTTGGCGTGTACGTAGAAGGTGGCTCTGCCGTTGGAATCCAGGTTGACGGAAGTAATCTTCTTTCCGCCGATGGTATCAAGAATGTCGATGTTTACGTCAGAGAAGGACAGGTTGATCTTTCTGTTATAATTATTGACTGTAGCCCATTCTTCAAAGAAGGTGATGTTGACCTGGTAGGTGGCGTAAGCCCATTCGCCGATCTGAGTGGTGTCGCCAGAAACGGCCGTGCCGAGGACTGTCCAGTCTTCCTTTGCGAATGCTACGCTGGGGAGGTCGTAGGCAGGGACGGTAATTTCGACCTTTGTAGTCTGGCTGGGATCGGACTTCAGGGTGATTTCCAGGAAGTAGTGGCCCGGAGCCAGGGCGCCGTTAGCCTTGATGGCTTCTACGTTGACGCTGAATGTAGAGTCGCTGGTAATGTTGAGGCCTTCGTAATGCAAGCCCACATCAAGAATCTGGGGTTCAGAAAGATTGCCGCCGGTAAGCTTGAATGTGGAAGCGCCGCCTGTAGTATCCGTTTCTGTAGAGTTGGCGTCATAACCGCAGGAAAGCTTGTTCTTCTTATTGACCTGCCAGACTTTGTAATTGGTTTCATCACCCAGGGGGATGGACGTTACGAAAATGGAGGCGTCCACCTGCAGGTCGATGGATGTACGCATACGGAAATTAGAAGAACTGGTATGGCGTTCCACATAGAAAATATGGAAGTCATAGGTAGTTCCTTCGACAAGTCCCATGGTGTCCAGGTCTACGGCACCTGCAACCTGTCGGTGCTGGCCACCGATATCTACTGCCAGGCGGTTGTCGATAAAGACCCACACGTCGTCATCGCCGTAGAAGTCGAAGTACTGACCGGGAACGTATTCAAAGGTGGCTTGGATCTTGACGGCGAAACCGAAGTTATGCTTCTGGCCGTTGCCTAGCTGGTCAAAGTAGGGATTCTTGACGGTCTTGGCGTCATCCAGGAATTCAAAGTCGTCTACAAGGAACATGCCGCCCTTGGTGGCGTCATTTCCTTCGGAAACATTGTCAGAGGAAACTTCGGCCAGCCAGAAACCTTCCTTGTCCATAGAGATGTAAATGTCGCGGCAGGTCATGTTGGTGTACTGGGTGCCGGCGGCATCGGTAGCCACCACTTCGGGCAGGAACCAGTTTGCCAGGTGGGTGGTAATCTTACAGTCTCCGGGGAACGGATCTGCGGGAACGGGAACGCCGTTGGGACCCAGATTCTTCTGGACCATGCCTCCCATATATCCCTTGTTGTTGTTGGATCCGCCACAACCGCCAGAACCGAAGTCGGCGCTGACACCGTTGGCGGGGTCGCCGTTCTTGCCGGGATCGTCACCGTCGCCCTTGTCGCCATGAAGCCAGTCAAATACGGTAACGGGGAATTTCTTGAGGGGGCAGTCTCCTAGGACGCCGGGGTACTTGGAGAATAAGGCGGGAACGTCTGCCTTGTAACCCTGCACCCAGATGGTGTCGGAAATGCTGGCGATGGAATCCAGGGAGATTTCGCTGGCGATGGTCGGTTCGGTGATGGTGACGCCTTCTGCGCCTACATAGTTACGACCGACAGTCTGTTTAAAGTAAACCTTGAGTCCATTTTCGGGAGTTTTGACCGATGCGGCGAACCAGCCACAATAATTCTTGATGGGCTGCATGATGCCCACGGAGTCGCCGTTCATGAAGAGGATGGCGTTGGTGTTGCTCCAGGGGGTAAAGAAGGCGATCGTCTTTCGGCTGCCGGGTTCTTCGAGAGTCAGCTTGCCGTCTTTGCCGAGTGTGGCTGTTGCTGAAGTGGCTCCGTCCTTGAAGAGGTCCGCGCCCTTGATGGTGACGTTTCTGCGCTGGACTGTCAGGGGAGTATTGCAGTTCCTGTTGGTGTATAAATTGATGGTGACGTTCTTGGCATCCACTGTAGAGAAAGAAATGCCATTGGCGAGGCTTGTACATCTCGTGAGATTGTTTCTGCCTGAAGTAACGGTGTAATAGAGATTTCCGTCGGCGTATTCCACGTCAGCGGTGTAATCTGCGGCGAACGCTGCGGCCGAAAGGCCCAAGACTAACCCTGCCTGTGCGATCGCACGAAGGGGTTTAAATTTGTTAAACGAAACAAGGGAAGGCAACTTCCTTGCCTTCTCAAGAAGTACTCTACACACCATCCAATCTCTCCTTAGTGAGGCTCGCTACACCAAACGAGTCTCTAGGTCTCCGTAGAAATAAATTATTCCTGATTGGAATGCAACAAGTAAAGAGTGCGTTTTTGTAAAAATACCGGAGAAAACTTTTTTTGAGGCCTTTTTGGGGGAGTTCGTTCCAAAAAAAATCCCCCTTTGGCAGGGGGATTCCGTGTAAGAATTTTTTAGGACAGTCTAATTAGAGACCAAGGTCAATGGCGTTAACCTGACCGCGACGGACGCCCCAGAGGAAGTCCTGGGTCTTGTCGGTAATGGTCTTGGTGTTTACCTTGATCTTGATTTCCAGACGGGCGATGTAGACACCGGTTGCGGCGAGTCTTCCGTTGTCTGCGCGCATGTTCCAGGCCAGGAACAGCTTGCCGTCGGAATCCAGGCAGTTCTTGCGTCCGCCATCCTTGAAGATGTCGTCGTTACAGGTCAGTCTGCCGGTCTGACCGCTAACATAGTGGCCAAGGCTGGTGTAGTAGAAGGTCTTGTAAGTCAGCACGGTGCTTTCTGCAACGGTAGAGACGATGTTCTTGATGTCGGCTTCGGTACCGCTGGAGTAGTAGTGCAGATTTTCGACATTCAGAAGACCGTTTTCGTAAGCGTCTACGATGACTTCGCTGAGGTCAAATCTGTCCTTGGCTTCACCGATGCTCATGGTACCGTTTGCGACGGCGGTGATGATTTCATCGATGGTGTAGGTCTTGTCGGCGTTAGCGGGATCGTTTGCTGCCTTCTTGTCTACGTAGCTGGGAGTGCTCTGAACGGCCTTCACAATTTCGGCAATCTCATTTTCTACCAACTGTGCCATGTCCAGGTCTCCCAGGTAATGACCCTGTGTGCCGTAAACTGCGGCGACCTGCTCTGCGCTCATGGCCTGTTCGCTAACGACCAGCTTCGGAACCGTGGCGTTGGGGTTGGTAATGATTTCCTTTGCTCTCTCGAAATTCTCTGCGGCAGGATCCAGGGCCACAACCTTCGGGCTGGTAACGGTAACCTTCTGCTCGCCGGTGATTCGTACCCAGGGGTTTCCTTCGTGGGGGAGAATTCCGATTAGGTCGTGAGCCTGTCCGCCCATAGAGGGAACCGTGAACCTGATGGAGTCGCCTACGGCAGGGACGATATCCTGTGTGCTACCCTTGGAGAATACAAGACTCCACTGGTTGGGCTGTCCTGCGCCGATTCTTCCGGGGGTCTTTACTACAGTATGAAGAACCTTGTCCTTCCAGCAGTGGAAACTGAACAAATCAATGTTTGCGTTTTCCTCGTTGACGCCTTCACTGAAGGACAGTCTCAGGAACGTATTACCGTCGCTCATGTATTCAATTTCAGCGGCGACGATAACAGGACCGACTCTGTCGTACAGGATGCCTTCCACAGGGAAGTAGGACTGCTTGCCGGATTCGTCAGTGTAGGTGTAGTAAACGGTAATCTTTCCGTTGTAGGGAGCCATTGCACCGCCGGTATAGATCGAGGTGCTGAATCCCGAACCACTTGCAACGACATAGGCGAAATCTTCACCGTCGTTGTAGACTGCCTTGTAGGGGGTATCGAAATTGCTTCCGAATACGAACTTCAGGGAATCCAGAACACTCTGGCCGCCGAGGGCCTTGTTGAAGTGAAGCCAGATGCTGTCAGCGCGTCCATCGCCATTTCTGTCGTAGATGAATGCGGAATCAATCTGCGGAACAGGCGGGACTGCAATGTTGATGTTTGTCCAGTCTACAGAAGCGTTCTTGGCGCCTGCACTCTTGATTGTCAAGGTGGCGTTAATCACTTCGTCCTGGGCCTTGATATAGAAGCTGGCATGGCCTGCTACCAGGACCACTTCGTCAATGATGTTGCCCAGGGAGTCGCATGCGATCAGGTTCGGGTTAGTAGAAATGATGGATACTGCGATACCGCTATAGATAGTAGCCCATTCTTCTGCATACATGATGTTGACGGGGTAGGAGCGTCCTGCCCACATACGTTCAGTACGGTCGAGGCTAACAGGGAGAGTATCGCTGGAAACGTCGCGGGAGATCTCGTTACCGAATGCGTGCCAGTACTGGGTGTAGCAAGTGGAGTCCATTGTGGAATCTGCCGTTTCGCTGATGTTGGCGACACAGTAGCTAGAATCCTT
Organism: Fibrobacter sp. HC4; assembly: GCF_023373925.1. NCBI lineage: Bacteria > Pseudomonadati > Fibrobacterota > Fibrobacteria > Fibrobacterales > Fibrobacteraceae > Fibrobacter > Fibrobacter sp. HC4. Next base: position 57,817 of record NZ_JALCZV010000019.1, read on the forward strand.
GACGCTTGCGTATGCCAGGTTGGGCAGTTCGTAGGGATCCACGGTAAAGTAGACGTCCTTGTACTGGTCGGGACTGTCGCGGAGGGCTACGCGTACGTAGTAGGTTCCCGGCGGCAGACTCTGTGCAAAGCCGATCGCCTGCAGGTCAATGGTAAGCATGGTATAGTCATTGGTGACCTTGATACCGCTATAGTAGGCGGAATCAAGCTTGGAGAGGGCGATGCCTCCCTTGGCCAGACTCTTACCGAACAAGGTGAATGTTGAGGGGCCGAGAGTGGTGTCGCGAAGTTCGGGGCTTGTAGAGAAGTCGCAGGCCAGGGCGGTCTTACGGACAATCTGCCAAACTTCCTTCTGGATAACCTTTTCGCCACCGGGAATGTCCTTCAGGAACATGCTGGCGTCAGTCTTCAGGTCGATAGACGTACGCATCTTGAAGTTGGATTCATCCTTGTGACGTTCTGCGTAGAAAATGTGGAACGGGTAGGTTTCGCCAGGAATCAGGGGGTCGCCTGTATCCTGTCCGATGGTATCCAGCTTTACAGAACCGCTAACCTGGTGATGTTGGCCGCCGATATCCACCACAAGCTTGTTGTTGATGAAAACCCACACATCGTCATCGCCGTAGAATTCAAAGTACTGGCCCCTTACATATTCAAACTGGGCCTGGATCTTCATGGTAAAGCCATAGTTGTGGGTACCGATATTTTCGCCACCGTTGAGCCAATCGAAGTTGGGGTTGGGAACAGTTCCTGCCTCATCCAGGAATTTGAAGTCATCCAGGAAGAAGAGACCCTTTTCGGGGCTTTCCAGGTTCTTCTGACCCAGCCAGAAACCCTTGTTGTCCAGAGTCAGTTCCAGATCACGGCAAGTGGCGTTGGTGTACTGGTTGCCGGCGGCATCGGTTGCCAAGACTTCGGGCAGGAACCAGTAATCAAGGTGATCCGTAATTTCGCATTCCTTGGGGAAGTTCTTTGCCCTGACAGGAACGCCGTTGGGGCCAAGTTCCCTTTCGACCATGCCCAGGCGGGCCTTGTAGGCGTTGTCTTCGCCCTTACATCCGCCGGTACCGAAGTCCTGGCTTGTAGTGCCTGCCTGTGCGATTGCGTTCTTTTCATCACCCTGGTCGCCGTGGAGCCAGTCGAACATCATGACGGGCAGTTTCTTTACAGGGCAGTCGCCGAGAATTTCGGGGAATGCGGTAGAAATTTCGGGTTCGCCATACTGGTTGGCCACGATCCAGAGTTCCTTGCCGATGGCCAGTGCGGAGTCCAGCTTGATTTCGTCTTCGATGTCGATGGGTTCCTTGATGGGACCGTTCTTGCCGATGTACATGTCGCCGATAGTCTGCTTGAAGGAGACGTAGACATTCTTGGGAACAATTCTAAGGGTATCTTCGAACCATCCGCAGTAGGTTTCGCGGATGGGAGTCATGGAGTAGTCCTTGCCGTTGAGGGTCATGAGAGCCGTGGTGTTGTTCCAGGAGGGGAGCAGCCTAATAATGACCGTGGCGGAATCGGGTACCACGTATTCGTCGGGAATGCCCGGCAGAATTTCAAGAGAACCCTGACTCAGCTTGAGCCAGACTTCGTAAACGGGCTGATCCTTGATGGTCTGGTCATACTCCGGGAAAAGCGTAGCCAGGTAAGGCATATCCTTTTCTTCGGAAGTGAGGTACGTGCCGCACTTGTCCGTATTCTTTTCGCAGTTTAGACCGAAGCGAAGCCTGCGGAGTTCAGCCTTCCCGTCGTCAAGACGTTCTTCGTTGAACTTGATTGTATAGGTACCGTCGCGTTCCTGGCTGACCAAGCTGTACTTCAGCTTTTCTTCGTTATCAGCATAGTAAAGACTGTCACCCTCGTAAATGATATGGGCGATAGCGACAGTTGCCGCATTTGCAGAAATAGTAAACAGAGCCAGGCCAACCGCCAAGCTCCGGAATAGGTTCGTCAACCGCATCCGTTCTCTCCTTAGAATTTCCCAAACAACAAAACCGCCACAAAAATAATTTTTTTTTAACATTACTCAAGTGCTTTTGTATCAATAAATTGTAAAGTTTTTTTTGTAATTGGGATACGTCGGGAAGGGAGCCGCGAACTGGAATAAGACAGGCCTATAAACGCCGATTTTGAACGTTTTTTTTCGCAAAAAAGGCATTTTTGAAAAAAACAGGTGCTTTCGGGGAGTCAAAATCCTAATTTTTATGCCGTAAAAAGAAAAGCTAACTGGAAAAAGAACTTTAATCGAAAAATGGAGATTTCAGAATGAATCGCGTATATCTCGTAGCCTCCGAAAACATGGAAGCTAAAATCAAGGAAGCAAGTGAAGCCGTAGCCGCCGCAGGCCTCAAGGTCGCCACCTACAAGCCCGCTGTAAACGGTGCCGCTGCCGCCGCCCAGATCAAGGCCGACAAGACCGCCGTCCTCATGGAAACCATCGCCGCCGACTTCCTCAAGCAGGATTTCGAAAACGTGGACCTGGTAGTGGTAGAAGGTGCCGTAGGCATGAGCCCCGTCTGCGCCCAGGCATACAACGAAGCCCTTGCAACCGCTCTCGATTCCAAGATCTATTCCGACAACGAAGATGCCGACCTGTTCTGCCCCAAGCGCCTCCTCCATTGCCCCAAGTGCATTGCCCGCGACCTGGCTGAACCCGCCGCCGAACGCAAGACCTCCCAGGCCATGTTCCGCGCAGGCCTCCTGGTGAAGGCTTCCAAGGCTGCAAAGCGCATTGTCCTGCCCGAAGGTTCCGAACCCCGTACCGTCCAGGCCGCCGTTCTCGCTGTAGAACGTAACATTGCCGTTCCGGTCCTTATTGGTGCAAAGGCGGAAATCGAAGCTGTCGCCAAGGAAAAGGGCGTAAAGCTCCCCGCAAGCATCGAAATTATCGAACCCTCCGAAGCTCTTGCCGAGAAGTACGTTCCCACCCTGGTCGAACTCCGCAAGTCCAAGGGCATGACCGAAGAACAGGCCCGCGCAGCCCTTAAGGACAACGTGATGCTTGCAACCATGATGCTGAAGATGGGTGAAGTGGACGGTCTCGTTTCCGGTGCCATCCATTCTACCGCAGACACTCTCCGTCCGGCTCTCCAGATCATCAAGTGCGCTCCCGGCGTCAAGTCCGTCAGCTCCGTGTTCTTCATGTGCCTGCCCGGTCAGACTTACGTCTATGGCGACTGCGCCATCAACCTGAACCCCACCGCCGAAGAACTGGCCGGCATCGCCCTCCAGTGCGACGATACCGCAAAGGCTTTCGGCCTTCCCAGCCGTGTGGCCATGCTCTCCTACAGCACCATCAATTCCGGTAAGGGTCCCGACGCTGACCTGGTGAAGGAAGCTACCGCCATCGCCAAGGCTGCCCGCCCCGACATGGCCCTGGATGGCCCGCTGCAGTATGACGCCGCCACCACTCCCAGCGTTGGCTCCCTGAAGGCTCCGGGTTCCGCTGTGGCCGGCAAGGCAACCGTGTTCGTGTTCCCCGACCTGTCTGCCGGTAACATCGGCTACAAGGCCGTGCAGCGTTCCGCCCGTGGCACCATCGCCATCGGTCCCATGCTCCAGGGCCTCGCCAAGCCGGTGAACGACCTGTCCCGTGGCGCCTTGGTAGAAGATATCGTCTACACCATCGCTCTCACTGCTGTTCAGGCACAGGCTTAAAAGCTAGTTTGGCTAATGCAAAAAAGACTCGCTTGTCAGTAGGCGAGTCTTTTTTTAAGGAAAAATTTATGCAGGTTTACGCCTGTACGATTTTTCCGATTTTTTGATCCGAAGAGATAAAAAAATCGTATCTTCATTAAGGAAGAGAACAAGTTAACTAGAAGGACGAAAAATAAAAAAGGAGAACAAATGTCCACTGAAACAATCATCGCCATCGTTGGTGTGCTTGTCTTACTTTTCATCATCCTGTTCTTTGCCGCCTATATCAAGGCTGCACCGGATGAAGCCGTGATTGTATCTGGTATCCAGAAACAGCCTCGTGTTATCATTGGTCGCGCAGGTTTTTGCATTCCGTTCTTTGAACGTGCGGATCACCTGAGTTTGCAGCTTATTCCTATTGACGTGAAGACTCGTAATGCAGTCCCTACTTCTGATTACATCAATGTGGTTGTTGATGCTGTCGTGAACGTGAAGATTTCTGACGATCCTTCGAGGCTTAGGGCCTCTGCCCAGAACTTCTTGAACAAGAAGCCCGAACAGATCAAGGATATGGTGGTCGACGTTCTTGAAGGTAACATGCGTGAAATCGTGGGCCAGATGAAGCTGGTTGATATGGTGAGCGACCGTAAGCAGGTTTCTGAACGCGTCCTTGAAAATGCTATTCCGGATTTGGAAAAGCTGGGTATTATTGTGCAGACTTTCAATATCCAGAATTTTGCAGACAGCAATGGTGTTATCGAAAACTTGGGCGTAGACAAGACTGTGGCTATCCGCAAGGCAGCCGCCATTTCTAAGGCTAATGCTGAACGTGATATTAGTGTTGCCCAGTCTCAGGCCAAGAAGGAAGCTAACGATGCTGCTGTTGCCGCTGACCTGGAAATTGCTCAGAAGCAAAATGATCTGGCAGTGAAGAAGGCTAACCTGCAAAAGATTTCTGATACGGAACAGGCTATTGCTGATGCTGCCTATAAAATCCAGGAACAGAAGCAGCGTCGCGAAATTGAAATTGCCAATGCCGAAGCAAACATCGCTAAGCAGGAAAAGGAAATTGAAGTTCGCGAAAAGATGGTGGCTGTCCGCCAGAAGGAACTGGAAGCTGAAATTCAGAAGAAGGCCGAAGCTGAACGCCAGGCCATGATTCAGAAGTCTGAAGCCGACTTGTTCCAGCAACAGAAGGATGCTGAAGCAACCCGTTACACCGAGGAACAGCGCGCCGTGGCAATCACCAAGGTGGCAGAAGCAGAAAAGCAAAAGGCATTCGCTGAAGCAGCTGCTATCAAGGCCAAAGGTGAAGCTGAAGCAGACGCCGTGAAGGCCAAGGGTATTGCAGAAGCTGAAGCTCTGGACAAGAAGGCTGAAGCCATGAAGAAGTATGGTGAGGCCGCTCGTCAGGAAATGCAGCTGAAGACCTTGGAAAAATTCTTTGAACAGCTCCCTGCTGTGGCAAGCAACATCGCAAAGCCCATGGAAAAGATTGGAAGCATCACTATGTACGGCGAAGGCAATACCGCCAAGCTTACAGAAGATATTACCAAGACTCTTTCTCAGATCACCAACGGTCTTACCGATTCCGTAGGTATCGACTTGAAGACCATTGTGGGCAGCATGTTCGGTGCAAAGCTTGCAGGTGTGGGTGGTGTCAAGCAGATTGCTGAAGAAAAGAAAGATTCCGACAAGTAATCAAAAACGTTAAACGCAAAACGCGACCTCATTGAGGTCGCGCTTGTGTTTTGAATAAAAAAAAGTTTTTATTGACGCTGAATTCTTTTTTTAAAGCTCTGCTAGATAATTGCTTGCGTGGTGCCTAAGCTGCGAAATTACTGTAAAAATGCTTGTGAAACGAACCGACAGGGCAGGTTGTAAGTCGCATTTGTGCAGTAACAATACAGTAGGTCAACGGGCTTACAAATTACAACTTATTTGCTAAGCGCACGTTTACGCCTAGCAGAGCTTTTTATAAAAAAGGAGGCGTCATGCAACAAGTTGCATTTAGCGTCAGAATGGACAGTGATCTTAAGAAAAAGTTTGACGAACTTTGTGAAGAATTCGGAATGTCCATGGCTACTGCCATCAACATTTTCGCTAGAACAGTCGTCCGCGAAGGCCGAATTCCATTTGAAGTGTCCTCCTTCAAATCCCAGCCTCTTATGGCAGCAGACATTCACGCCCCCTACAACGCAGGCGGCAAACGCGCCACCAGTCAAATGCTTCGAGTAATGCAAGCTATTTCTGCCGAGGCACAAAAAGCCGGTGTCGCCGACATGAGCCTTGACGAAATCAACGCCGAAATCAACGCCGCAAGGAACGGCCTTTAATGCTTTGCGCCGTTATTGACACGAACGTTATCGTTTCCGCATTCCTGAAATGGGATTCTATCCCCGGTCAAGTTCTGCAAGCCGTTTTTTGACGGTTCCGTCATCCCCGTATTCAACGACGAAATTCTTAATGAATACGAGTTGGTTCTAAATCGGGACAAATTTCATTTCCCAAAGAATCTTCTAAAGTCTACGCTAGAACAGATATAGATTCTTGGTGTTTTAGAAAGTGATTTGATTGAAATCGCAGAACAAATGCCAGACCCAAAGGACATCGTCTTTTATTCCGTTGCCCTAGCCCACGGGAAAACATCAGAAACTCATCTGGTAACGGGAAACACCAAACATTTCTCAGCAGTCCCAATCGTCGTCACGCCTAAAGAATTCCTAGAAAAACTGGAGCAGAATAATACTACAAAGATTCCTTAGGGACCAAGGCTCCAATTAAATATCGGTGAAGCACGGAATTGATTAGCGTTTGATAAGGAATCCCCGCAGCCTGCGCCTTCTTTTTAAAACCATCTATATCGGAAGTCTGCATCCTTATAGAAACATTCTTTGAAACTACGGAACGTTTCATAGAAGCAAGTTCCTCATCAGACACGGGAACTGTTCTTCCCGATTCAACAAGTTCCATCAGTTCACGTTCTTCATCATCTAGCGGCACATTTTTTTTCTTTTTCATTTGAGTAAATCCTTATATTTTTTCTGAAACACACGAGACTGAAAAGCAGTCTTTATGAAAATTTCGCCTCTATCCGTTTCAACAAACGGTACACAGCAAACATACCCATCTAAAGCAACTACATACATTCGTTGACCTCCGTGAGCTTCTTGATTCGGCACCATTTCCATTTGAAACCGTCCCTGTTGAATAAGCTCTTTAACCTTATTCAAATCTATTCCACGCGTATTTAGCAAAATTTTCGCCTTTTCCTCGTTCCATTTTATTTCTTTAGTTTCAATATACATACATTACAATACAAATTCAATAGTTAAATAGAGCTGAGATATTTTCCCAGCCCTATTCTTAACACGTTATTTTCACCCGTTTTGTACGTAAATTTTTGAAAAAATGATTATATTTTCATTGACATAATTCCCGTAGAAATACGAGGAATGCAGGATATTTGAGTTTTTGCTCTATTCCGGCCTTGGAAATCTGGTAAATTTTAAAGGACGCCGTGGAATAAGCAGACACTCACGCACACTGTGCGTGGGTCGTTTGTGCTTATGGCGTTTAGGTTTACCAGAACCTCCAAGGCGTGAGTGCATTCGTACCCACGCTTTTTTTGTACCAAGAAAACGTGATATGCCCTTGGGATAGATTGCTGCAGAACAAATCTTGAAGAAGGAGATATCGTTGATATGGCTCGATGCGATAATTGCCATGGCGAATATGATTGGAGTGATTTAAAACCTGAATCTTTTCGCTGTTTAGGCGGAGATAGTCTTTATAGAAGATCGGTTTCCGTTTGCCCAGAATGTTTACGTCAATTACGTCAAGATGAACGGCGTTTCTTAGAAAACGAAAAAAGAGAGAAAGCTGAAGCTGAACGTGAGCGTAAGCGAGAGGAAGCTGAAGCAGAGCGTGAACGAAAACGAGAAGAAGCAGAACGTGAACGGAAACGGGAAGAAGCAGAAGCTAGAGAAAGTGAACGTCAAAGACGTGCTGCCTTAACTCCAGAAGAACGACGCGCAGAAGATGACGCAAACGAAAAGGCTACAAAGCGATGGTCCATATTAAGCCTTGTTTTCGTTGAACTTTTGGCCGGTTTTATTCTGTATAATATCGGCTATGGAGAATACACTACATTTGGCATAATTAGTTTTATCTTAGTTGGTCCAACGTTTTTTTTCAGAAAATTTCTTTGGCCAATCGGCTTCGTGATTTACTCACTAATTTCTTTCGCCTATACAAAACCCAAGGCCGCCTTATACACCGTCTTAATTTCAGCCGGCCTAATTGTAGTTTTACACGATGTTGTTTCCGATAACAAATGGATTGAAAAAGTGCCTGAAGCACAGATTGAATCTAGCGAAGCCACCCAATCCCGTACAAAACATGATTATTTGTCTGAACTAGCCAACATCAAAACGGTTCCTAAATTAGAGAATTTCTTTACCCAGGTAGCATCGGACTTTGAGGCCGGCAAAATGGGAATTTCAGGAAAATCGGAACAAGTCAAATCCGGCAACAAAATAATGACCGACGTATATAGTTTCCTAGCCGAATCCGTTCACGAAATCAACGAAGACCAACTGGAAGTTTTGAAAAAAAACATTCAGAACAATCCTGCCGTCAGCGATTATAGAAAGAAAAAAGCTCTGTCAGAACTTAATCGTGGCTTAGAAAAAATCAAATCTCTAAAATAGGAAGGAATTTATGGATCCATTTCTTTTCCCCGATTACGAGAAATTGTTCGAAAATTGCCCGCACGTTAACTTCTTTCCTCACGTTGGAAAGAATTACTTCCAGTCAAAGAAAAGAATATTGATTCTTGGGGAATCACATTACGGGTCGAAAGAACGAGACGATTCTTATCGCTATATGACCATCGACACCATTGACTGGTGCTATTTAAAATGGAAAAGCGAAGGAAAGCCTCTTGTTAGATGGAACCGTTGCTACGAAAATACGGCTAAAGTAATTTCCCCGATCGCTGATGCAGAATCGTACAAAATTTACAGCGATGTGGCGTTCTTTAATTTCTTTCAAAAAGTAATAGGCGAAGGAAATCACGCCGCCAAGCAATTCCTTACTCCAGAATTAATTCAGGAATCAAGACTTGCACTCAAAGAGGTTTTGGATGTTCTGAGACCTGATTTAGTGATTGTTTGCGGAACTGGTAAATTACAATGGAATTGGTTGCCACCTGCAAGAAAGAACATTTGGACAGTTCCCGGAAAACTCACCCTCTTTACAATCGATGAGTATCCCGCCATACCATTTTGGTGCATACGTCATCCATCAGCATTCTTTTCCGTCACAAGATATCGCGAACGTTTCGCATTAGTCAAGGATTATCTGCAATTATAAGTTCAGTTTAAATCAAAAAAATCTCAAGGAGAAAATATGGAAAAAGAGAAAATCAGTAAAATCATTGATTCCGTCAATAACGCAGTTCATAACGATGAACAGATAAAAAAGGTTGTTGATTCGGTCGACAAGGTGACCCAAAATCTGAAAGACCAAACTGTTCCCAAATGGCGCAGAATTCTTTCCGTTGTTTTGACGGTTGGTGCAGTTGTTTACGACGTATGCCCCATTGATTTGGTCCCCGCATTTCCTTTGGACAACTTGCTTGCAACGGGAGCAGCAACATTCAATCTCATTCAGCAGAACGCTCAAAATCAACAGGCATTAATCGTAAAAATGTCAAAGTATCTTAAGTGGACTTTCGTTCTGTTATTAATCATGACGGTTCTTATTTTCGGAACGCTCGTCGCCTTAATCATAAATTTAGTTGGAGCGTGAACGTCTCCATGCCGCCGTGGCAGAGAACACCGCCGAAGCAACTATCCCCAAAACCTTCGTTCGCGCGCCATCGGTTTCATCTAACGGCGAACATATTAAACTCACAAAAGGTGCGACAGAAATGCCGCACTTTTTTTGCAAATCTACTACATTTTGATACCATTTTGGCTCTATTTTTATAAAGCTCTGCTAGATAATTGCCTGCGTGGTGCCTAAGCTGCGAAATTACTGTAAAAATGCTTGTGAAACGAACCGACAGGGCAGGTTATAAGTTACATTTGTGCAGTAACAATACAGCAGGTCAACGGGCTTACAAATTACAACTTATTTGCTAAGCGCACGTTTACGCCTAGCAGAGCTTTTTTAAATTAAAAAAGAGTTGTTCAAAATAGTTTGTGCAAAAATCTGGTCCGTTAGGAGGATCCATTGAAAAATGGAACGATGATGGCTTGCGACGTTCTCATGAAATATTGGCGAAGGATTCCATAAATCTTCCGAGTTCTCTTAATGGATTGAAAACGACATTCGCTTGGTTGAGTCATATGCCAAAGTTGGTGAGACTCTTCGATTTGAAATATCCGATACTTTGCAGACCGTTGTCTGTTCAAAGGAATAAAAAAGAAACGCGACCTCATTGAGGTCGCGTTTCTTGTAGTTCATATTTTTTTTACTTCTTGTCCAATCTTTCGTTGATCTTCTTCTGGAGTTCCTTCAGGTGCCAACGTCCACGCTTGTCTTCCAGGAAGTAGCTGGTACGAACGCCTCTTGCAAGGCCGCGGTCGATCAGGTCCAGGGCGTCGGCGTAACGCTTCTGGTCAAATCTCAAATCCGCCAGGAAGTAATAGTTGTACAGGTCCTTGGGGTTCTGCTGCAGGGCCATGGTCAGATACTTGTCCGCCAGCTTCTTGTCGGGCCATGAAAGCACCAGGGGAACATAGGGCAGCATAAAGTGGGCCCTGCCTAGAATCTGCCAGTCTTCGGCTGCGGTAGAAACGTCGCGGACAATGTTGGCTACGCCGTCCTTCACAGAGGCGAGAGCTCCGCGTTCATTACCCCACATAGAAATGGCCGACGCGTACACATGGGCGATTTCCTTGTTCTTGGGGAATTGCCTGTAGGCGTTTTCGCTGATGGTCTTCAGGCTGTCCAGTTTCTGCTTACGCTTGCTCTTGTCGAAGTGAACGAATCGGAAACTGAAGAAAAGACTCTTGGTCAAACCTTCGGTCGCAGCCTCGAGAACGGAGGAGTCTGCCATGGCGGCACGATACTTCTCGATCATCAGGTTAGCATTCTTCTTGTCTGCTTTATCCCCATTGGCGCGTTCGGCGCGAGCGGTGAAACAGGAATCCGCGATACGCAAATCCTCCTTACCGTTGTAGCCGGCGTTGGCCACACCTGTAGAATCCGCGAAACCAAAGGTCGCAGAAATCGCAATCATCAGTAATGTGGCGAAGAACTTATTCATACCTTCCAGTTCTGCAGCAGCTTGTTCAGCTGGGCAATGCGGGATTTTTCTTCATCGGTGCCGTGGTAGGTCTTGAACAAGAGATACCGATACTCCATTAGAGCGGTGCGAATCAGAACTTTTTCTTCTTTCTTTAACATATACAGTTTGCGATATTGGGTAAGCGGGATTTGGGAACTTGCGTTCCCGTACCGCTAACTTTAAAAAGAATGGAATTACTTGTGGCCCTTGCCCTTACCGGAGAAGTAGTCCTGCTGACGGGTCATACCGAGAACAGCGTGCCACAGGGTTCCGTTGGGGTTGATCTTCTTACGTTCGTTGACAGCATATTCGATAGGAACATGAGAGAACACATTGTTCATGCTGCCGACGACCATGTCGGTCTTACCGGCCATACCAGCGTGTACGGCGGCTTCTGCCAGCTGGAAGCAGAAGATGGCGTCGGTGCCCTTTGCCGGGGTGCTGCGGACCATGTAGCTGGGGTCGAAGTACTTGATGTTGATTTCCTTGCCCACGTTCTTGAAGTGTTCCTTGATCTTTCGGGTCAGGAATTCACCAATGTCGTTCTTCAGGATGTTGCCGCTGGCGTCCTTGCGTTCGGGCTGGTCGTTGAACAGTTCCTGGCCGGCGCCTTCGGCCACAGCGATCACGGCGTGAGTCTTGCCGTTGTCGTAGCGGCTTTCAAGAGCCTTGCAGAGACCTTCCAGAGTAAAGGGAACTTCGGGAACCAGGCAGATGTTCACCACGGTGGTGGCGAGTGCTGCGTATGCTGCGATGAAGCCGGAGTCGCGACCCATGAGTTTTACCAGGCCAAGACCGTTGAATGCACCGTTTGCTTCGTTATGGGCGCAGGTGATAACGTCGGTAGCACTGAGAACTGCTGTTTCGAAACCGAAGGTTCTGTCAATTAGGTTCAAGTCGTTATCAATAGTCTTGGGAATGCCGATAACGGAAATCGGCTGCTTACGCTTTTTAACTTCTTCGGCAATATCGTGGGCGCCGCGGAGGGTGCCGTCACCGCCGATACAGAAAAGCACGTTGATGTTGAGGCGCATCAAGGTGTCCACCATGACGGCTGCGTCCTGGTTACCGCGGGAGCTACCGAGAATGGTGCCGCCGTCTTCCTGGATGGCGTCAACCACATCCGGGTTCAGAACCTTGGGAGAATAACCGTACTGCGGGTTGAGACCGCGGTAACCGTAAGGGATACCGAAAATGTTGCGGACACCGTAATCAAACCACAGAGTCTGTACGAGGCCCTTGATCACGCTGTTGAGGCCGGGGCAGAGGCCGCCGCAGGTCACGATGCCTGCACGGGTCCAGGCCGGGTCGTGGAAAATGGTTTCGCGGGGGCCGGCAGCTTCCAGGCTGGGGACCGGGGTGTTGGTTTCGTAGAAGTGCTTCAGACGGTTTACGTCGGTAGTAAGGCTAACCTGTTCGCTATCAGAAGTGAACTGGATACCCTTCATGGGGGACTTCAGAGTTCCCACGCCAACGGTTTCAATAGAAAGATCATATTCAGACGGATTCTGCAGAATATCTTCTTGAGTCATACTAGCATCCCTTTATGGTTGCTGGGTTATACAGCTTGCCCTTGTACTTAAAAAATACATAAAAGCGGAAGCCGCGACAAAAGGCTTGCTTTCTAGCACGGCTGAGCAGCAGTATTTTCTGCAAAAAATACATTATTAAGTTCGCAAAAAATGTTGCAAACTTAAGTTTTATCGGTAACAAATTATTTAACTAAAGGTCCAGCGGCGGGAAGTGAATCTTGGTGCGCAAACCGGGATTTGCGTTTTCCAGTTCGATCTTCAGGTTGGTCAGGGTGCAGAGCTTCTTGACCATGGAAAGACCGATACCTGTTCCACTTGTCTGGCGGGTCATTTCGTTTTCGACGCGGTAGAATTCCTGGAACACCTTCTTCATTTCGGAGGCAGGAATACCGGGGCCGAAGTCACGGACCGCAAGGTACATGTCAGTACCCTTGATGGCCAATTCGATATTGATCATCTTGTAGTCCGACTTCTTGCTGAACTTCAGGGAATTGTCCACCAGGTTCATCAGAATCTGCATAATGGCATCGCGGTCAATTAGCAATGCGATGTTGCTTGCATCCGTATCCGAAGAAACGGTCAGCTCGAAACCCTGCTTTTCTACGTTCTTGCTGTAGGTGGCGATAAAGTCGTCTAGCACAGCCTTGGGGCGTTCCCTGCGTAGCTGCACGTTCCAGCGGTTGCCATCCAGTTTTGAAAGGTTCAGCACATTCTGGATCAGTCGGGAAAGTCTGTCGGCTTCGCTGGCGATCTGGTTATAATACTTCTGTCGTTTCTCGTCGCTGACCACCCAGGAATTCTGCAGGAGTTCCGCATACATCTTGATGGCGGTAAGAGGCGTTTTCAGCTCGTGGGTAATTGCAGAAACGAAGTCCTGACGCTTGGTGGCCAGAGCCATCTTACTTTGGATGAAACGGTAGATGGTCCAGAGGGCGATTGCGATAAAGATCAGCAGGATGATTCCCGAAATCAGGGTGACCATGCTTCCGATGTTCGTCGCTTCGCTGGCGAACATAGAGAATCGAATGCTATCGTAGGGCTTGGCTAAGAAGAAGAACTTCTTCAGGTAATGGGAAGATGTTCTACGACCGATGGTAGAAATCGTCTGACCGTTCAGGGAAATTTCGATGGCGTAAGGGGAATAGACGTAGTCTTTTAGTTTGTCCTGAGCGATAAAGTTCAGGTAACGGAACATGTCTACGGCAAAACCCTGAATAACGGGCATCTTACCGATAAGGATTCGTCTGTAGAAGACGATCGTATCGTTAATGGCCCTTGCCTGGAAGTTGGAAATGTCGACGTTGGTATTTGCCCCGGAGAATGCCAGCAGGTCCGTCTGCAGAGTGGAGTCATCCTTCTGGGTTTCGGCGATATAGGTGATAGCTTCGTCTTCCGATGTGGTTTCCGTTCTCACGGGGAGGGCGAAGTCGGGCATTTCATCGTACAGCTGGTCGATGGTTTCCGTGGAGTCCATCATCTGGGTGGCTCGCTTGGGAAGACCGTTCTTGATGTCCAGGGTGTCCAGGAGGTGCTGAATCTGGTCGCGGGTCTTTTTACGTTCTTCGCGGTGGTCGAACAGCGCGTTGTCCCAGATGGACTTGCCGATAAGGGTTGTTGTATCCGGGTAGAACGGTGTAAGCAGATCTCCGTTATGGGAAATCTGGAAGTGACCAATCAAGCCCTTGGTACATTGATAGTTGGGGTCGTATTCGCAGAACGGACCGATGCGGTCGGGGAATACGAAAAAGTCAGAGAGCAGGCTTCCGCTTCCGCCAATGACGGCAATGGAGTTCAAGATGCCGTAGGCTTTATAGGAACGGCGGTTTTCCTGGTTCAGGTCCTGCAACAAGGCAAGTTCAAACGTGGAAAAGGCCTTCTGGATATCTTCCTGGACGTTGCGTTCGTTAAGGTCTCGAGCCTGACGGTAAGACTGCACGAATATGATCGTCAGCGGAACTGCGATAATCAGGAAAATGGAAATAAACACCAGGCGTTCCTTGATGACCGCCTGGTGCTTTTTAACGTATGAGAGAGCTTCTTTGAGACTTATCTTTCGCATTCGGGTGCAGAGCGCATCTGATAGCCTTCACCGCGGAAGGTCACCAGCAGTTTCGGGTGAGAAGGATCGTCTTCAATCTTCTTGCGGAGCTTGGTGATGTGGATGTCCACGGTACGGGTGTCCACGGATTCAGCATTTTCGTAACCCCAGACCTTGCGGAGCAGTTCGGAACGGGGAACGGCGTGGTCGCGGTTAGTCCACAAGTATTCGAGGATTTCGATTTCCTTGCGGGTGAATGCCAGTTCTTCGTCACCGCGGGTACCGGTGTATTCGCGGAAGTTCACCTTGAGGTTACCGGCAACGAGCTTGCCTTCGTTTTCCATGCTCTGACGGCTACGGCGGAGCACTGCTTCGATACGGGCCAGGAGCATGGGAACAGAGAACGGCTTCGGAATATAGTCGTCAGCACCGAACTTGAGACCGTTGATGATGTCTTCGTCGGCATTCTTTGCAGAAAGGATGATGATGGGCAGGCTCTTGTCCTGTTCGCGGATCTTGTCGCAAACGGTAAAGCCGTCCATGCCCGGGAGCATCAGGTCCAGAAGTACAAGACCGTACTGGCCGGTCAGGGCTTCTGCGAGGCCGTCTTCGCCATTGATTACATGCTTGACGCGGTAGCCATTCAGCTCGCAGAGGTCGATGAGGCCTTCTGCGATGGCGATTTCGTCTTCGATAATGAGAATGTTTGTGCTGCTAGTATTCTGAGTCATCTATGTACCTAAAAAATTTGCCGAATTAGATTGCGAGGCCCACACCCACTTCAACGGTCATGTTACCCGGATCGACTTCGCTGGGATAGTCGCCGCCGAAGTAGTACTTGAAGTTGGCATATGCGGCAATGGGGATGATGGGGAGCTTGGCGCGCATACCCACCAGCACGTGGCCGCCGATAGAGGTGTTGAGACCTTCGTCAAGAGCCTTGGTCTGAATATCCTTCTTCATGTTCTCGCCAATGGCGCTAGCCTGGGTATTGGCTGCCTGCAACTTTTGGTTGACAACTTCTTCAGATTCGCCGTTCAACTTTGCATCTGCGACTTCGCCATATGCCTTGGCCAGATCATCAACGCCCTGCTTGACTCCTTCAACGATGCTAGAGGTGAACTTCTGGTTCAGCACGAAGGAGTTCAGGTAGTAGGTCACGCCACCGCCGATGTAGGGGCGGATAATGGGCAGGGAAGTAATGGGGTAGGTAATGGAAAGGTCGCCGTTCATGGCTACGAACTTCGGATTAGCCTTGCCGAAGGGGGTGCCGCCCAGTTCGACTTCCAGGGGAATTTCCTGAACGGATTTTTCCGAATTGACAAAGAGGCTTGCGTCGTAAGAACCGAACTGGAAGTTGACGGTAGCTTCAACGTCGATAATGGGGAGAATGTCTACCCACAGCTTGAAACCGAAACCCTGCATGGTGCCGTCAAAGCCGCCGTGCTGCAGGCTGATACCGGTGTTGTCGTCAATTTTGGCGATGTCGGCAGGCTTGTCCATGCCCTTCATCTTGGTGCCAAAACCAGGTGCATAGTGACCACCGATACCGATAATTGCAAAAGACTGGGAGGCGAGCAAGGCGCCTGCTGCAATAAGAGCCTTAAAATTCATATCTACTCCTTAGAAAAGATTTTGGAATCAAACTAAATAATATTTTCCAAAAAGCAAACCGCAAATTGGCCGAAATGCCCTTTTTAGAGGCTTTTTTAGCGAATAGCGGGGATAATCAGGAATACTTTCTGTCCGCGGGCAACCTTCAGGTCCTTAAAGGTGTACTCTCCAGCGTATCCGCCGTTCATGCCGGTTGCCTTGACGGTCACGTTGTGGACGCCGGTTTCTACCGGGGTTCGGGACATATAAATGGAATTGGGCATAAAGAGACCGATGCGCAGGTCGGCCTGTTCCAGCTGGCTCTGGGCCACATCGGTGCCAAGACTTGTCACTAAATTCAGGAGGACGTTGTCCGTCTTCATGGCCTTCTTGGCCTGCTGTGCGGCAATGGTTCGAAGGGTCACGCGAACGGCGGTACGGGTAATGGTGGTAGGCGTTTCTTCCTTGATGTTCTTGTCCAGTTCGGCGTTCACATCCATAATTTTTTCCGGAGAAAATCTCTGGCCGTCCACACTTACGTCAAAGCCCTTGACTCGCTGGGGCAGGGTCTTCTTTTCGGGGAGGGAGAATCCGATATGGAACGTCTCACCGTTGCCTCCGGAAACGGGCGGGGCTACCAGCGTGAAGGAACTGATTTTCCCGGTCTGCGAATCCTTGTAGTTTAGATGCATGACTCCGCCACTGACAAAAGTTCCGGACATGTACAGTTCACCGAGAATGGGGCTATGTCCGGCATAACCGATAACGATAATTTCCTGCCCAAGTTCGCGTGCCTTCGTTGCGGTGGGAGTGGCTGCCAGGGGTTCGTGCTTCAGGTCTTTCAGGTTGTCGGCGCGGTCTGTGCGGCGCAGGTTCTCGTTGACGAATTCCCAAACTTCCTTGGGCATCTTGATATTGCCTTCGTCGAAGGCCTTCACGGCCTGAACGTAAGAAATGGCGGCATCGTCACTTTCACCTGCCAGGTCGTAAACCAGGCCGCAGAGGTAACGCAAAAAGCCGTTGTCGTTGACCTTTTCGTTATCCTTCTGGTAAAGTCTTTCCAAGGCTAGCTGGGCTCGCTTGACTTCAACCATGGCTCCGTCCACATCGCCCATGGCCAGGTAGTTCAAAATTTGCAGTTCGTGGAGCACCACAATTTCAAAGGGGCGGGCTCTGTAGGGGCGCACGTTGTCGTTGGTAACTACGGCTGCCGCTTCGTTGGTGACGGATCTTGTATAGAGGTCGTCGTAAATTTCTTCGGCCTTGTCCAGGTTCAGGGCGCTTTCCTTGAAGTCCCTGTTGTAATGGTGGAGGGTTCCCAGGTCGAAATAATAGAGGAACTGGCTGTTGGAACCGTACAGGTCCTTTTCTTCTTTCTTGACCTTGTGGATGGCTCCGTCGAAGCCGTCCTTTTCCAGGGCAGGGGCCAAGGCTTCGTAGCGGGTCATGGACTTGTTGGCGCAGGAGCAAAGCAAAAGGGCTGCGGCCAAGAGTAGTAAGAGACGTTTCATTGTCGGTTCCTTCTTTGTTACTGCTGCAAATTTAATTTTTTTTTAAACAAAAGAAGCCTGGCGGTTAAGCCAGGCCTCCGTCAAACTTGGTGTCTGAAGTCGAAAATTACTTCTTCTTCTTCTTGCCGGTAGCGTCGAGAGTGACTTCGACAGTTTCTTCACCCTTAACGGTTACGAGTGCTTCAGCAGACTTGCGGTTGGAGCATTCTGCGCGAACCACGTGGTCACCTGCATCCAGGTTGTGGACGGTAAGGGGAGCGCCATCGGTCTTGTCAGCCTGGTCGCCATCAACGAAGATGATGCACTTGCCAGGATTGGTGGTCACCTTGATGTGGCCCTTGGGAATCTTGGTACCGAAGTTGAAGTCATTGCACTTGTTCTTGCCCGGCCAGATGTTCACGCGCTTGTTCACCAGTTCGAAACCCTGGTCGATCACCACGAGGGTCTGACGGCCAGACTTGACGGTCACGTTTTCGATGGGGCTCTTGCCGAGAGGTTCGCCACCCAGGAACACGTCGCTGTTAGGAGGTTCAGTGATAATGTTGACCACTGCGTTCTGGTTGCGAGGAGGAGGTTCGTCGCCATCGCAATCGGCAGCGAAGACGTTGATGGAGAGGAATGCCACCATCAGGGCGAAAATATACAGTTTCTTCATGGATTACTCCTATTAAGTTTGCGTTAAAAAATACAAAGTTTTACTGGAATTTAAATTTTTTTTGTGAAAAAGTTTGTTTAAAGTGAAGAGTGTACAGTGAATAGTGAATAAAAAATTGGGAAAAAGGGGTGTAGGATTGTTATTTTTGTTTTTATGAAAGCTCTTTATCAACGAATTCGAATGCTGAATGGCAAAAACTATGGCCTCTACAAGTCTCTCGGCGACAAACCTTGGGATTTTGGGGACTTCGAACTGGAATTTCTCCATGTGCAGGGGGATCCCTACGCTCCGGCATCCAGAATCATGATAAAGGCGGACCTCCAGATGCTGGGCTACGGTTCGGAATGGGGTGTAGAGTTTGAACGTCGTCTGGCCCTCAGCGATTTTCTGTATCGCAGGCTTAGCAAGCTGGTGCTGGAACGCTACCCGGATAAGGATGCCGCGGTAATCTTCGATGTGTCCGGCCCCGAAATGCTGGTGCGCAATTCCCTGTGGATCGATAACGGCGTGTTGCGTGCGGTCCTTCAGGTGCGTCTTCCTGGCGATGGCCGCAAGATCCAGGCGGAAGCGGCTGCCGAAATTTTGACCATGGTCCTTCCGGACTTGGTTTCAGCCGGTCTCTATTATAGCAAGAGCGATGAGGCCGCCCTGGATGCCCACTATCAAGTGCTGGCAGACCGTCGCGCCATCCTTGGCGAACTGGATTCCCGCGGCCTAGCCGCCTTTGTTCCCGACGGAGCCGTGTTGCCCCGCGCTTCGGGGATTTCCGAAGATCCTATGGAAGGGGCGATCCCCTTCAAGTCTCCCGACGAAATGGCTGTCGTGCTGAATGTGAACGGTCGTGAAATCCGCGGCATGGGAATTCCCAAGGGCATTACCGTTATTACCGGTGGCGCCTTCCATGGAAAGTCCACCTTGCTTCAGGCGTTGACTCGTTCTGTTTATCCCCATGTTCCCGGCGATGGCCGCGAAGGCATTGTCATCGATGAAACTGCCGTTCGCGTGGGTGTGGAGGATGGCCGCAGTGTCCGCGGAACGGACTTGTCGCAGTTTGTCCGTAATCTGCCCGGCGGCGTAAGCACCAAGGAATTTACGACGGCGGGTGCGTCGGGCTCTACAAGCGAAGCGGCCAACCTGCTGGAAGCTATGGAAGCTGGCGCCTCTACATATCTTATTGACGAAGACTCCTCGGCGGTGAACTTCCTTATCCGCGATGTCCGCGTCCGCAAGCTGTTGGGCGATGACCGCGAACCTCTGATTCCCCTGACCGACCGCATCCGCGATATTTGCTATCCGCAGAGCGGTTCTGATTGTGGTGGCGCAGAGTCCTCTGTTGCGGCCCGCAGTTTCATTCTCGTGGCAGGTGCCTGTGGCGACTACCTGGAACTTGCAGACAACATTATTGTCATGGCCAACTACAATGCGGAATGTGCAAAGACTGCGGGCAAGGCCTGCGAAGTCCTGGGGGCCGCACCCGCTGTGACGACGGACCTTCCCGCCTTTGTTTCCCCGGTTAGCAGAACTTTCTCTGACTATGTCAAACCCTTACAGCCTTCCATCAAGCCCTTGTCCGCCGTGGAACGTCAGGTTAAAGTCAAGCTGAACGGAGACTACATTGTTCAAATCGGCTTCCTGGTTTCGGATACCAGCCGCCTGGTGACCCTCGCCGGAAAGCAGCAGCGTTTTGGCGCCGGTTTTATGCTGCTGAATCTTTGCCAGAGTGCGGCCAGTGCCGACGAATCGTCTAAATCTGCCGTGCTGCCGGGGGATTCCATTACCGACGCTATCGCCAAACTTTGCGACAAGATCAAGAATGTTGGTTTTCGTAACTTGCCCCAGGGTATGAGTCGCGAAATGAGTCTGCCTCGCCCCGTGGACATCGCCTGTGTGCTGTTCCGCCTTCGCGATATGGGCCGAAAGTAACGGAAAGGAATTGGAGAATGGTGGCGAAGTTGCTTCATATTCTGCTATGTGCAGCGGCGCTAGCCTTGGTGGCTTGCAATGCATACTACTATGAAGACTATACCCAAACCTTGAATCGTTATGAATTGAAGGTAGCGAATTTTGTGGAACTGGATTCCATCATTCTTCGCCAGGATTCTCTGGATGTAGACTTGCTTTATCCGGATACGATTGTAAAAGTGTCGTTGAAACATGACCACCGCTTTAGAAATTACCAGCCGATGGATTCGACTCTTTTGACCAATTCGGATTCTGCGTCTGCCACGATGGTCACATTGTCCGTAAATAGGGCGAATTCTTCTGCAAATCCTTTGTCCTTTGAATTCAAGATGGATATTGAGTATGCTGCGACGGATTACGCAGGTGATGATCATATACCCTATTGGAGTGGTGTTTCCACTACGCGGTTCTATTTGGATATTTTCGGCTGCAACGATATTAACTGCGAAACCGCAGAGAAAATTGTATGGCACAATGGCAATTACTCCAATGTACTGGTTCTTGGCCCCGATGATTTCAAGTTTTCCAAAAAAAACTTTGAGCAGTTTTATGATGGAGACTGTTCCGACTACACCAAGGAATATTCCTTCAACCTAAAAATTGACCATCCCCGTATCAAGCTGGATGCCGATATTCAGCAGGGGTATATAGAATGTCGTGAAATAATGTCAAGTGGAAACTGGGGGTAGTATATGTTAAGATTTTTATTGCATATCGCCCTGTTGTTCCTTCTGGTATCTTGCGGAGACTCAATTGGTCCGGAAGCCCACACAAAACCTGTAGAACTTTATGAGCTGGGGCTAGATAATCGGGCGCCTGTCGGATATGTATTGGCCGAGAATGATTTTACGGTTCGCAGGTTCTACTACTACGCCGTCAATGAAAAACTGAAAGCTGTTGGCGACACCGTATTTGCAAAGCCGGCTAAGGATCTAGTAAGTTTTGAATTTCACGCAAGGAACATTGAATCCGAGACGGTGATGTTTGTTGCCGAATTGCAGGCCGATGATTCCGTGACAGTAAAGCTTCAATCCTTGACGGAGGTGGGGCGTAAAAACGAATTTATACTCAGCACGGCAAGTACTTTGCTGACCCCGCGAGTCATGGAATTGATGCGGCAGGGTTACCCGGTCTATACTGCAAAAAATATGGCGTTACAGGAGCTACAGAGACAACTCAATGTTCGTGAGGAACTTTTTGATATCGAAGATGTAGATGTTCCCTATGAAAATTATGACACACGTTGTGTAAATTGTGATGTTCGGACAATCTGCACCCGCTCCAATTTCGTCGTTTATGCCTGGTCCTTCGTAAGGCAGGATAAGAGTGCTTCCGGGTATAGGGATTTTCTTGATAGTGTCAAGGCAGACTTTGCAGAAGATGGAATCCTGAATGAAGAACATGTCGTCGTGCCGATTGTGGATTATGGACTTATGAACTTGACGCTCATTTCCCGCGATATGGATTCTCTAGTTTCCTCAATGAAGCTAGTCTGGGATACAAAGTATTCTAGGAATGGTAGCGGTCATTCAGATAGTTGGTATCATAGGGATTACTGCGGCAGTATGAGGCAATTTGCCGGGGACTGGCAAAGCAAAATGCTAAACCATTTTTTAGGCTTTGGAAAATGCAATCGCGATAACCTATTTGAAGTTCTGGATAATCCTTTTGAAAGTGGTGCTTCCCAGGATGAGAAGCTTATTTGTGATATTCGCAGTGCCAATGGGCATTACGGGTCGAATGTCTGTGATACGAGCTTCGCTTGGCGCCCCCTTACACAGAATGAAAAAGACCTTGGACTCTGCATTAGTGACACTGCCCTTGTGCGTGAAATTTATGCATTTAAGGATTCTGTCAAGTACAAGTGTGCTCCAGATGGAAACTGGTACAAGGTGATTTCTTACGATGAACTCAGAAAGTCAAGGGAGTGTCGTTCGACGGTAATCTACTACATCGAGGACATTGAAGAATATCACTCCCGCGCTTACCACAATGGTGAAGGGAAATATCAGCCCTTTGACCTTATTGATGGGGCCTGTAAAGTTAGGCTAGAGCCTCGTTGGAAAGAAGATGACAAGTATTTTGGTCGTTGCTATTAATGGCACTTTACTTTGTCAACTCGTCTGCAGTAGAATCTTTGTCTACGGTAGAATCTTCATCTGCAACGGGATCGTCCGCACTTAAATCATCTTCTGTAATCTTGATGCATCGGATGGAGTAGCCTTCTTTTCGAAGGCGAAATTCGCTCGAGGCGTTTGCGCGGTTTGCCGCCAGCACTTTGATGACGGAATGTAAGTTATCGTATTGGGTTGTGTGAAAGTTTGCATTTTCCCCAATGTCTTTTATAGATCCGTCATGGAACAGGTAACCCGTAGGAAAGGCTGAAAAACCTGCACGATCGGATCCAGAATCGGTGTTCCACAAAGTTGTCTTTGCCTTTAGCGCCTTCCCTGCGGTGGAGAATCCTCCGAACTTTTGGAACAGGTCGTCAAACTCGTCGCTGCTAGGCAACCGCCACCCTTCTGGACAAATCCCCCTTATGATTTTCGGCGAGGGTGTTGTGTCGTGCCAGTAATCATCATAGTTAGTGGAAATGTTGTATCCTTCCTTTACTAACTCTATGGAGTCAACGGCGGCGCCCCACGTGTAGAGCCTTCCGAAGATATCGCAATAGTCTTGGATGGAAGAATCGCCTCCGCACCACATCTTTCCCTTAAGGGAGGGAGTGTTTACGGAGTCCGCGTAGTTGAGGTTTTGAGCCATCCAGGTCTGGTCTTCAATTTGTACGGTCCTGTATGTTTTCCCGTCGCGTTTGTCTGTAATTTCACCATAGGAAATGTCGGGGTTGAATACGTCGTCTAGTTTGTATGCAGAGGAGCTGGATTGTGCGCTACTGGAGGAACTTCTTTTGACGGGGATGTTTTCTATTCTGTTATGCCAGTCGTCGTTGGATCCACCTGTTGGACTTGAATCTTCGGCGCATGCGACGAAAAAGAGGGCGGCAAACGTTAAGAAAATGGTTGTGACGATGTTTTTCTGGCTTGTCATGGGAATAAAAATACAATAAAAGGGACTTTTTTCTACTTCGTTGATGGTCAATGAGTTAGAAAATTGAAGAAAATAGGGCTTGTTTTGCTGGGTGTTAAAAGAAAGTTGTGGATAAAAAGTTAATAAACTGTAGTTTTTGTGGATTAAAAACAGTTATCTTTGAAAAATCGCAAAAAAAGTGAATTTTTTTGCAGAAACGCCCTTGACATTCATCCAGAAAATTCTATAATTGGCCTCACCTCCGAACGAGACAGCCGAAACGCTGAAACGGACGGAAGCGAGAACCCGAGAGGCTCTCGAGAAGATTGAAGGAATCGGAGATGTGCTTAGTGACGGCCCAAGAAATTTCTTGGAATTAGTCGAATACGAACGTGA
>NZ_JALCZV010000002.1:0-99337 GCF_023373925.1 Fibrobacter sp. HC4
CAGCGACATTTCTCCCGACATGTCCTTCCTGGAAATGCTGGACATTGTCAACGAAGAACAGATGAAGCAGGGCAAGGTCGAAGCCAAGAAGCGCGTGCTCGCTATGGTGGCACAGATGAACAAGGAAGGCTTTGGTAACTGCACCAACCTTTACGAATGCCAGGCTGCTTGCCCGAAGGGTATCACCGTGGATTACATCGCCAAGATGAACCGCGAATACCTCATGGCAACCGCTACCTACGCTGAAAAGGTTTATGGTAAGGACTAATTCCTAGCATGTCATCCTGAGCGAAGGCGCTTGCGCCGGAGACGAAGGATCTAGAACTCCGTTCGGGTAAACTCCGGGCGGGGTTCTTTTTTGTGAATTTTGTATTGTCAATATTTATCCTAGATAATTCGATTCAGTAACATTCGCCAAACGCTTCACCTCGGAACTCCTCAGTGAACAGCATCTAACGGTGTCACGTAAATCGGCTAGGTTGCTTTATTCTTGATAAAATTATATATTAAGAGTGGAGGCTTTACAATGGAAATGACAACAGTCCAACTTCAGATCCCGGTGGATATGGAGCCGTATATTGCGACGAAGCCAGAAGGCGAACTTGTGCAGTTGGCCTTGTTGTTGCATCCGTTTGTAAAGAACGAGACCATATCGCATGGTCGCGCTGCCGAAATTCTCGGTATCACAAAGTGGCAGCTAATCGAGCTTTATGCCAATGAGGGCTTTGCCTACTTTGATATGGATTGGGACGAGGTCGAAGAGGATGTCGCTACCTATGAACGTCTCAAGGCGTATTTGAAGAATTAACTGCCAATCCTGACTTTTCTGAAGAAGCGGAAGAGATTAGGAAATGTGAATTCATTGAAATACAAGATGTCAATCCTCAAGAAGTCTCCCTTTTTAGGAGGGCTACGGGGCTTGACCTTGGTGAGAGTGAGGCTCTCGTTTTGACAGATCGGTTAAATGCGGACTTACTTCTTGTTGATGAAATCAGGGCAAGGCATGTTGCCAAAACAATCGGTCTCAACATAATGGGTACAATCGGCATTTTTAGAGCCGCTTATAAGGATGGCTACATTTCTGCAGATGAAGTTCGCGAAGCTGTAGAAATATTGCGTTCTAGCGGTCGTCACATTGGCGAACGACTTTTCAAGAAGTTGCTTGAATCCTTGTAATTTTCCCATACATTCGTCCTTCCTGGAAATGCTGGACATTGTCAACGAAGAACAGATGAAGCAGGGCAAGGTTGAAGCCAAGAAGCGCGTGCTCGCTATGGTGGCACAGATGGACAAGGAAGGCTTTGGTAACTGCACCAACCTTTACGAATGCCAGGCTGCTTGCCCGAAGGGTATCACCGTGGATTACATCGCCAAGATGAACCGCGAATACCTCATGGCAACCGCTACCTACGCTGAAAAGGTTTATGGTAAGGATTAAGAGGTCGCTCATGCCCAAGGCATTCGCTTTGAGGTATGAGGTCGGTCGCTTCGCTCCCTTTGAGGTGTGGGGCGTCAGCCCCTTTGGGTCTTCCGCGCCCCCCCCACTGCGGGCTTCAGACGCCAGCCCGCAACGCCTGGCTTATAGCAAAAAATGGAGAAAGTATTCCTGCATGGGGGAGGTGGTGTCGGACATATTCGACTATATTGAGGCGTTCTATAACCGCAGGAGGTTGCATAGCACGCTCGGGTGCCTGAGCCAGGTAGAGTATAGGTTGAAAAGGCTGGCTGTGTAAGGAGCCGGCTTAGGCTAGACTTCGAGTTGAGTCAGTTTCCCGTTTTCCTGTTCCGCCTTGAATATGTCGTAGACATAGGGAGAACTTTCAAGGTAAAGTCCGGTTTCCAGGTCAACCAACTTGGCGAATGTTTCTGACGCGTAGAGCCTGCGCATTGCTTCGATGAGCGGGATTTTCTGGTCTTCCATCATATACGAGATGATGTCTCCCGTTATGAGTTCAGCAAGCATTTTGGGCTTAGACATGGACCGACTCCTTCTTTTTCAACAGCGCAATCGCTTTTTCTGAGTGGAAGGAATATTGGTCGGTTAGTTTCTTGAACTTCATCTCGCTAACGAGCGTTTCGACAGAGATAGTTCCTTCGGAAAACTGCCTAAATAGCAATGCCAAGTCATCGTTCGCAATCGGCCCTATGACCAAGTCGAACCGACCGTCTATGTTGGAGTCTTCCTGCGGGTCTTTCAGTTTCGTTGCGTTTCGGTTCGTGATGACGAATTTCGCCCATTCTATGGTGGGTGAATCAAAGTGACGGATGTTCAGGGTTCCAAGTTTGTCCGCCGAATTGTCGAAATCGTATATATTCAGGGTGGGCGAGCCGCCATACATTCTTGCTACCCTTTGCGCCATCCTTACAGCCTGCTCCCGAATGGTGGTAAGGTAGAACCCCTTGCCGAAATCCTTGTTCGGACGGCACTTGGACAGTTCAATTTGGGCGATGTCCGTGTTCGAACCGTGGAAGAGAATCACTGTATCTTCCCTCCGTTCTGCTGGCTGACTAGCGTTAGGTCGTTGATGGCGTCTTCAAATGAAAGCGTATGCTCCACATCGTAGAATTCGACAAGGAAATCCATCGCTCCGTGATTGCATAGATAATCAAAAGCCTGCTTTTCTGTAAGGCTCTTGTTTGCGGCGAACTCGTTGACGCATGCAACGGTATATCTGATCAGTTTCTTGTCCATTTCTTAGATAATATACATAAAGGCTAGAGTCGTGGCAATAGTATGGGCACTCTCCCGGTACAATGTAGTGCTTATTCATGGAGCTGCTCCGGAAAATCAAGGATTCGAAAGTTCGTGTGATGAAACTGTTCGTAGTGCGTGGGGTTTTCATAACAATTGGGTTGTAGACTATACAACTTAAGATGGATAGCGCGAAACTCCAAAAGTCTTTGGGTGATGCCGCAGGCATGTTGGGGGCATATAATCAGGATGGTGAAAAGAAACTTACTCTTTGGCTAGATTCCGCTGTCTTTGAAGATACGGTAACATACGGCTCCGAGTATATCTATATCCAACGTTCCTTTGCGAATCCAGCGGCGTCCCCTGCACATAACGCATACGAAATTGGTGATAGAACTTGGAAAGGGAATAACAAGTGTTCCGTACGTAGGGCCTTGTTTGAAGAGGCTCAGGAAGTGAAGGCGAAAATATACAATAAGCATATTGTTGGGGATTCTGTTGTTGTAGATTCTACGGTTGGACAAAAAGCTCTTGAAATCATCCGTAAAAACTCCAACCTCTATCGTCAACTTGCATCTCGTTATATCCTTATCGGTCACAGCATGGGCGGTGTCGTCTCCCGTGAATACGTGCAGGGTAACTTCTACAACGGTGATGTGGACAAATTTATCATGCTTGATTCACCGCACGAGGGAACCGGAACTTTGGACATACAACTCGGTTTGTTGTTATTTTGTAGTAAAATGTGTAGAAAAATTTTTAAGGAGAACTGGGTGTGAAAAATCTGTTGAACAAGTTTGGACTTCAAAGGCTGATTGTGGCTGCCATAACCGTAATTTCAAGTGTATGTATGTGGGGGTGTTACGATGATCCGTGCGATGATATGGAGTATCGGTGGACGGGCCCGACCGAAAAGAAAATTGTTGGTTTCGTTAACGATAGTTTTGCCATAGTGGCTCATGCGAATAGATGGAGTTATGAGGCTGACTGCATGTGTAGTGGAGAGCGGTTCGGTTTGGGACGATGGACCATTGGCGTATATAACTACAGGGAACAATTGGATGGCCCCGTTTTTGTGGATTCCGTTGACGATGGATATGGACAATACATGTATGTTTTGGGACAATTGTCGGATTCTGTAGTCTGGGGCGGTAATACGGACCCGAATCTGTTGGTTTGGAAAAATGCGACATCATTTTCCTTTTGGAAAATTGGCGAAAAACCGCATATAATTGGAGTTAGGCAGTCTTTTGATGGTTGTTCTGTTTCTTTTCCGATTGGTTCCTTGAGGGAATGGACTGATGGCGCAATTTTTGCAAAAGGAAATTTGACAGCTGGTAACGATAGCTGCCAATATGCCGTTTTGGACACCGTGTCGGGGGTTCTCACCTACAAGAGACTGGATGAAGACCTGATGTGGATACAGAAGTGCGATGATGTCCGTGCGTGGGGTTATGACGTGTATTGTTCCCTTCCTGGAAAGCGTCCTCTTGAGGGAAACATTTTAAAGAACGAAAAGGATACGATTCTGGCGCCGTTGGTGTTTAGTAAGGGAATTTTTTGGGGGAATATGATAGAACTGCGAGCAAATATATGTAACCTTGGTAATCAAGAAATTTCATGTCTTGATTCTACGTTTACATGGCGTGAACCCTTAAAATTTTATAAAGGTGACGATGTCGTGGTGGATTTGGAGTAAAGTATGAGAAAGAGGATTGTTCTATTCTTGATTTTGTTGATTGTTTGCGAATCACGGGCTGTTCCCAAGCCTATGGAAAGTTTGACGAATTATAACGTGCTTCTTTTACATGGTGCATACGGTCATACTGATGCCGATGGTGTTTTGCAGGGATTTGAGGAGAATTCGACGCTGCTGCTTGCGTTGGTTGCGGTGCTTGCGTTGCTGCATGTAAGAACGCTTCCGCTATGCTCTTCGTCTCTGCTAAGGTTTCTCACCTCAGCTTCTTGCCCCAGGGCAAGGTCGAAGCCAAGAAGCGCGTGCTCGCTATGGTGGCACAGATGGACAAGGAAGGCTTTGGTAACTGCACCAACCTTTACGAATGCCAGGCTGCTTGCCCGAAGGGTATCACCGTGGATTACATCGCCAAAATGAACCGCGAATACCTCATGGCAACCGCTACCTACGCTGAAAAGGTGTACGGCAAGGATTAATGAGGCGTGAGGTATGAGGTCGGTCGCTTCGCTCCCTTTGAGGTGTGGGGCTTCAGGCCTTTGAGCAAGTCAAGAACTCCGTTCGGGTTAAACTCCGGGTGGAGTTCTTTTTTGTAGAACAATTTAGAGTCAACTTTAACTACATTTACCCAGTAGAATTTTAAAGGAGTTACACAATGAAGTTTTTCACAAAGATAGCAATGGTTGCCTGCTGTGCCGCTTTTTTGTTCGGCTGCAACGAACAGAAGAATGATAACGCAGCACAGGCTGACGAATCCCTGAACAAGGTGAAGGCTGCAGGCACTTTCGTGCTGGGCCTCGATGACTCTTTCCCGCCCATGGGCTTCCGCGACAAGGACAATAACATTGTGGGCTTTGACATTGACTTGGCTGCTGAAGTTTGCGCACGTCTCGGTGTGACTCTCAAGACTCAGCCCATTTCCTGGGACGCTAAGGAACAGGAACTGAACACTGGCAAGATCGACTGCATCTGGAACGGCATGAGCGTTGACTCTGCCCGCGCTGCCGCCATGAACCTGAGCGACGCCTACCTCAAGAACCGCATGATCTTCTCCGTGAAGGACAAGGCTCTTGCTAACCTCGCTGCTCTCGCTGGCAAGAAGATTGCCGTGCAGAACGGTTCCACTGCCCAGAAGTTGCTTGAAGCTTCTGACGCTGGCAAGGCCGCCAAGGAAATCGTTCCCTTCGACGATAACCAGACCGCTATGATGGACCTGGACAAGGGCGGTGTAGACGCTGTATTCCTGGATGAAATCGTCGCCAAGTACTGGATCGCTTCCAACGCCAAGGATTTCGTGGTTCTTGAAGAAGGCCTCAGCGATGAAGTCTATGCTATCGGCTTCCGCAAGAAGGACCAGGCTCTCCGCGACGCCGTGAACGAAACCATCAAGGCTATGCAGGCTGACGGCAAGTTCGCTGAAATCCAGGCCAAGTGGTTCGGTAAGTAGGATCGAGGTCGCTTCGCTTTGAGGTGTGAGGGCGTGCCTGCGGCACTTTGAGCGAAGCATGGCGCCTTTGGCGCTTTTAATATAATGCGCGGAGCGCCAAATAAAAAACTCATACCTCTAGCAGCGTAGCTGCGAACCTCAAACCTCATAGCTGATATGTCTGATTTAGTTACTCTTCTGCCTGTCTTGTGGGGCGGTTTCGTTACCACTCTAGAAATCTTTGGACTGACGCTGTTGTTCTCCATTCCGCTGGGACTCTTGGTCGCAGTGCTGAAGATGAGCAAGTACCGCGTTGTCCGTTATCCGGTGTCCTTCTACATTTCCGTGATGCGCGGTACACCGCTCTTGCTGCAGATTGTAGCTATCTATTTCGGGTCCTATTACCTCAGCGAATTCTCTGGCCTGGGAATTTCCTTTGACCGCTTTCCGGCGGTGGTGGCTGCATTCTCCATCAACTATGCGGCCTACTTTGCTGAAATTTTCCGCGGTGGCATTCAGGCTATTCCCAAGGGTCAGTACGAAGCGGCTACTATGCTTGGCTTGACCCGCGGCCAGACTTTCTTCCGCATTATCTTGCCTCAGGTTGTAAAGCAGGTTGTTCCTGCCAGCGCCAACGAAGTCATTACCCTGGTGAAGGATACGTCCCTGGCTCAGGTTATTGCCGTGGCGGAACTTTTCTCTCTGGCTAAAAAGCAGCAGGCGGCCTACGCCAGCATTTATCCGCTGTTTGTGGCCGGTGTGTTCTACTATATCGCAAACCTTTTGCTCAGTTGCCTTTTCGCCTACGTAGAAAAGAAACTGAACTATTATAAGTGATACGTTTCGGTGTCATTCTGAACGAAGTGAAGAATCTAGGATAAAGGTTAAAGATGAGTATGAACGCTGTTTTGAAAGTAGAACACCTAAAGAAGTCCTTTGGCGATAACCACGTTCTTAAGGATATTTCCTTCGACCTGAAGGAAGGCGAAGTTCTTTCTATCATTGGCCCCTCTGGTAGCGGCAAGTCTACGCTTCTCCGCTGCATTACCCAGCTGGAAACCATGAATGCCGGTACGGTTTGCGTGAATGGCAAGGACATGGTTGTGGGTGTGGACAAGAAGGGCGTTGCCAAGTACGCTCCTGCCAGTGTCCTTCGCGAAATTCGTTTGTCTACAGGTCTGGTTTTCCAGAACTTCAATCTATTCCCGCACTTGACGGTGCTTCAGAATTTGACCATCGCGCCTATCCGCGTTCTGGGAATGGATCGTGAAGAAGCTCGCAAGCGTGGCCGCGAACTGCTTAAGCAGATGGGACTTGAAACCAAGGAAAAGGCTTACCCCTGTGAACTTTCCGGTGGCCAGCAGCAGCGCGTTTCCATTGCCCGCGCCTTGGCCATGCAGCCCAAGATTCTGTTCTTTGATGAACCTACCAGCGCCCTGGACCCGGAACTGACCGGCGAAGTGCTGAAGATTATCAAGGGCCTTGCCGACCAGAAGATGACCATGGTCATCGTGACCCACGAGATGGCCTTTGCCCGCGACGTTGCAAACAAGGTAATCTTTATGGACCAGGGCGTAATCGTGGAACAGGGCTCTCCTGATTTCGTATTCAACCAGTCCGGTAACGAACGCCTTGCTAGCTTCCTGAGCCGTTTTGCTCAAGGTTAGTGAATCCTGCACAAAGTTTGCTTGTTGCATAACTTGAAAATGAAATAGAAAAGCGTCGGGGTAAGACCTCGACGCTTTTGCTTTTAAGAGTTGTCTGACAACTAACGTGCCCGGGCGCTCCAGCGTTTTTTGAAGCGGGGCTCGTCGAGAACCTTTGCCCAGATGAAGCCGCGGCGGATTTCGAACTTGTCAAGATTGCGTGTGTGGACGTGGTTGTCTGCACTGGCTAGACAAGGTTCCCCGATAGCTTCATTCATGTCAGGAGACGTTCCCTGACCAGCCTGCTCACGTAGTTGCCGGGCTCGCTCTTCAAGTTCTGCCAATTCCTTTTGGTGCTTCAGCTCGGCTTCACGACGTTCTTGGAGGGATGCTTCCTGGGCGGCAGCGGCCTGCTGTTCTTCCGCTTCGCGCTGTAATCGCTTGAAGTGGTTGTCTAGCTCAACCTTGTCGTGGACAAGAAGGTCGCAATCTCCATCGCCCATGTCGCGGCCAACGATGCGCTTTGCCTGAAGTTCCGCAAGAACCTGCTGGGCAATCCGCTCAGAGAAACCGAAAGCTTCCTGCAGCAGCTCAACACTTACGTATTCCCACTGGACCACAGATTCAGCGATTTCGCTGAAGGTGTATTCTCCGGGCTTCGCCGGCGTGACGACTGGCAGGCCCACGTCTTCCTCATCATCCTCTACTTCGGGAGATGGCGGAACATAGGTTCCTCCGGAATTTTCTCGTTGGGCTTCCTCAAATTGGCGAATAAGATCTTGCAGGGAACGTGGCTTTGTATGGCTAGTCTGTTCTTCCTGCTGTTCATTATCGAATTCGTCATCAGGAGGAATTTCCCGATGTTGATCCTGTTGTTTCTTTTTACCTGCAGCAACCTTCTTGATGACAATATCAAGAACGTAGATGCCGATAAGAATGAGTAAACCTTCCATATGAGTTATTAGGTTATAGGTTAAAGGATAAAGGTTAAAGGATTGCTAATTTGAATTTCTTGATTTCGCAGACTTTAAGCCAGAAAGCATTTTGGCAATTTCTTCCGTTTTGCATTCAATGGATGTGAGTTGCTCTTTGGAAATGTAATTCAAAAGAGCTGCGATTTCCAATTGGCTTTGTGCTTCCATCAGAGATCCAAAACTTATTTCCAAAAAATGGATCGAATCTTTGGTAGACGTTCTGCCAGAGCCTTCTGCAATGTTTGATGTTACAGAAACTGCGGCTCGTTGAATTTGGTTTGTCAAAGCGAATTTCTCTGCAGTTGGAAATGTTGACGTAAGATTATATATGTCTATAACCCATTGCAAAGATTTTTGATAAACCTTAAGTTTCCTGTAGGCGAACATCTTTAACCTTTATCCTTTCTACTTTACGCTACTTGGCAGCTTCGCTGCCAGTCCCGATTTCCTTACGCATCTGGGTGTCGGCTTCGATGTTCTTCATGTTGTAATAGTCCATGACGCCAAGCTTTCCGTCGCGGAGGGCGGTTGCCATGGCCATAGGAATTTGGGCTTCAGCTTCAACTAGCTTAGCCTTCATTTCCATGACCTTGGCCTTCATTTCCTGTTCGGCGGCGAATGCCATGGCGCGGCGTTCTTCCGCCTTAGCCTGAGCAATCTTCTTGTCGGCTTCGGCGCGGTCAGTTTCAAGGATAGCACCGATGTTCTGACCAACGTCCACGTCGGCAATATCGATGGAGAGAATTTCGAATGCGGTACCAGCGTCCAGGCCGGATGCCAACACCTTCTTGGAAATCATGTTGGGGTTTTCAAGAACTTCCTTGTGGCTCTGTGCAGAACCAATGGAAGACACGATACCTTCGCCAACACGGGCGATAACGGTTTCTTCACCAGCACCACCAACCAGCTTCTGGATGCTTGCACGGACGGTAATACGGGTAACAGCGTGAAGCTGGATACCATCCAGAGCCACAGCGGAAACCTTGGGCGTTGTAATAACCTTGGGATTCACGGACATCTGGACAGCTTCAAGAACGTTACGACCGGCAAGGTCGATAGCCGCAGCTTCCTTGAAGTCCAGTTTGATGTTTGCCTTGTTGGCAGCAATGAGAGCCTGGATTACGCGGAGCACGTTACCGCGAGAAAGGAAGTGGGCTTCCAGCAAGTTGGTGTCGACGGGGAGGCCTGCCTTGCAACTCAGAATGCGTGCTTCCACAATCACCTGGGGTGGCACCTTACGGAGACGCATACCGATGAGCTGGAAGATGCTCACGTTTGCCCTGGAGAACAAGGCCTGAAGCCAGAGGCTAAAGAACTTGCCGATAAAGGCGAGAAGAATGATGACGACGATGGCGGCAATGACAATGCCTACGGTAATGAGTGTATCCATGTTGTATTCCTCGTGGTAATTAAACTTAATTGATAATTAAGCCGAGTGTCGCAAAAATAAACTTGTTTATTTTTATGACCGAGGCGCATTATCAAAAATGATGAAGTTATTCATTGATAATTGACGATTGATGATTAAATATGGGATGTTGGCGCTAACAGGCAGAAACGAAAATGTGACCTTCCTGCACTGCGTCTACCTTGATGTTCTGACCGGCCTCAATGATTTCACCTTTTGTATGAACATCATAAAGTTTGACGCTCCCGTCAGGCAATGTAAAGGAGGCTTGTCCAACGGGACGTAAGAACGTCTTTGCAACTCCGATATCGCCAACGTGAATTTCGCTGACGGCTTCTGTGGGGGAGGAGGCTGTTTCCAAATCAGTTTTCAACATAGGAGTCCAGCCTTCAGGTAGCAATGGTATAATGTATTTGCTTGCCGCAATGGGGAATATGAGTGCGAT
This sequence comes from Fibrobacter sp. HC4, assembly GCF_023373925.1. Classification (NCBI taxonomy): domain Bacteria; kingdom Pseudomonadati; phylum Fibrobacterota; class Fibrobacteria; order Fibrobacterales; family Fibrobacteraceae; genus Fibrobacter; species Fibrobacter sp. HC4. The sequence goes on from NZ_JALCZV010000002.1 coordinate 10,285, forward strand.
TGCCGCACAGCAAAGCATGTAGAATAATCCGAATAGCCAGGGAAGGGCATCAAAGGTTTCTTCAGTAGCTTCGGGAACGTATTCGGGAATATTGGCAGGATCATAGCTAAAGGCAAGGGCTAGAATCATGCAGATAATGCCACCTACGCCAAAGAGGAACGTTCCTGGCATTACAAAAATTTCAACTAGGAAAAGGGCTACGCCTGCAATCAGGAGAATGGCGGGGAACATTCCGTCTAGCTGAGGTGCGAACTGTCCTAGGAACACCACGGCAATCAATGCGATACCGACAATTCCAAAAACTCCAAAACCAGGAGTCTTGAACTCAATGTACAGGGCGCCGAATCCAAGAATTAATAGCAATCCGCTAATGGCGGCAATGGCGCTGGCGATGTCTTCGCCAAGGGTCGTTTCTACTTCACTACGACTTTCGATGAAAAGAGTCTTTTCGAATTCATTGCGGCTCTTGAAGGTTCCCTGAGAAAAACCCAGTTCTAGAGCTTCCTTGTCCGTCATGGTCAGAAGTTCTCCTTCCTTTACAAGAATCTTGGGTGCACCCCAGAATTCGATGTCCTTCTGACTTAGAACTTCGTACTTTGCGGCTTCAATAATCATGGACGTATCTCGTTCGGTCTTCTTACCGGCATCCAATGTCGTGCTGAGCTCAAGAATCGCTAGTTCCGGTGTTACAAAGGCGGAACTCAGTAGCTCGGGGTAACCATTTTTCTGGGCCAGGTTGCGGAACTTGGCGCGGAGAGGGGACTGAATCTTTTCTCCCACAATCTGCGGGGTTCCGTCACCGTTCTGTACGATGGGCGCGCAGTCGCCGATGGTGGTGGCTTCCATCATATAAAGCTTGCTGCAGGCAAGAGCGATAAGGCTGCCCGCACTGATGGCTTTCTTCTTTACAAAGGCGATTGTTTGTGGACCTTGAATCGCCATGATGGTGTCTACCAGGTCGAATGCGGCGTCAAGTCGGCCACCAAAGGTATTGATTTCAAAAATGATGTAGTCCGGATTTTCCTTTAAGGCGTCGCCAATGGCACGGGCACAGAAATCGTACATGGCGGGCTCCACGTCGCCTTCCAGCTTGATCCAGACGGCGTGCTTTTTTGCTGTGGTTTCGCCTAAGGAATCCGTCTTGTTGAGACGTTCCAGGATGGCGGAATCGGAAGGATCGTTTTTTGCCAGTTTGGAAATCTCGGTTACTGCGGCCTCGGCTGCAGCGATTTTCTTTTCAATATTTTCTGAAACCTTGTTGTGCAAAGTGTCGGCTATACTTTGAACGTTGGCGAAAGCAAATGCCGAGAAAATAGCTAAAGAGACCAGGATTTTAGATAAAAGTTTCATACTCCTAATGTATAAAGTTTTATTGACAAAAAAATGTCATTTGAGAGGTATTTTAATGGAAAAGCTATTTTTATTGACAAAAAAATCCCCGTTTCCGGGGATTTTCGTTAACAAAACTTTGATTTAACTACAGGTATGCCAATACCTGCAGCAGACGCTTCTTGGCGGGGCCGTCGATCAGGGGCAGGAACAGCTCCTTGGCGAAGGACTTCATGAGCATCTTCTTGGCGGTTTCGGCGGGGATGCCGCGGCTGGTCAGGTAGAACATCTGGTCGGCGTCAAGTTCACCGCAGGTATTACCGTGGGTACATTCCACATCGTCGTGGTAAATCTTCAGCACGGGCTTCACGGAAACGCTGGATTCGTCACCTAGGAGAATGGAATTTACCAGCTGGCTAGAGTTCACCTGGCTGCATCCGTTACCCACAATGACGCTTCCATCGTAGCTGACGTAGGACTTTTCGTCCAGTAGGTTGCGGGCAAACTGCGAACTGACTGTGTTGGGTGCGTTATGGCGGATGGTCAGGCGCTGGTGCTTGCTGGCGGAGCCCTTCAACACGCTGAGAGAACGGTAATCGAAGTTGGCGCCTTCGCCGTTCAAGTCCACGTCAATGCTGATGCGGCCGATGCCTGCGTCTTGCAGGATGTTGGAAAAGTGAACCGTAGAATTTGCGGACTGCTTAATCGCGAAATGGCGGAACTGCAGCGGCAGTTCGTTTGCGGGGTTGGCAAAGAAGATTTCCAGCTCAGCGCCTTCTTCCACGTTAATGTCGAAGCGCTCGGCGGCAATTTCGTGTTCCACCTTGTTGTCCAGAATTTCGAGGGAGACCTTGGCGTTCTTCCCGATGTTGAAAATGCTGTGACCGAAGTCGTCACGGCTCTTGATGAGGCCCATTTCGGTTTCGCCTGCGGCAAAATCCTTCTTCATGGCGGGTGCGGACTTTGCGATGGGCAGAAGGGCTGCAATGTCGGTTTCGGCGGCAATGCCGAAGTCGGCGCATTCCACAGCGGCGCTGTTCGCGACGATCCCACCAGCAGTGCAATCGGCACCAGCATCCACTACAGATGGAATCTTATGGACCGGGAAGAAACTCCACAGCTCGTTGTTGCGCTTGGGCATGCCAAGGGCGTTGATGCGAGCCTGGGCGGCCTGTGCTAATTCAGAATTCATATAGCTCATTTGGCCCTCGATTACTTTTCTTCAATCCAGTCGTAGCCCTGTTCTTCCAGCTTCAATGCCAGTTCAGGACCGCCGCTTAGGATAATCTTGCCATGGCGCAGCACATGAACGTAGGTGGGCTTGATGTAATCCAGCAGGCGCTGGTAATGGGTCACCAGAATCACTGCCTTTTCGGGGCTCATGATGTGGTTGATGCCGTTTGCCACAATGCGCAGGGCATCAATGTCCAGACCGGAGTCAGTTTCATCCAGGAAGGAAACCTTGGGGTCGAGAATTGCCATCTGGAGGATTTCGTTACGCTTCTTTTCGCCGCCGGAGTAACCTTCGTTGACGCCGCGGTCGCGGTAGCGGTTGTCCATCTCCAGAAGTTCCATCTTCTCTTCGCAGAGCTTTTTGAATTCGTCGGCGCTCATTTCCGGGAGGCCCAGGAAGTTGCGCTTGGAGTTCAATGCCATCTGCAGGAATTCCACGTTATTTACGCCGGGGATTTCGGTGGGGTACTGGGTGCTGATGAACAGACCGGAGTTGGCGCGTTCGCAGATTTCCATATCCAAGAGGTTCTTGCCGTCAAGTTCTACGACGCCGTCGTTGACGGTGTAAGCCGGATGGCCTGCGATGACCTTTGAAAGGGTGCTCTTGCCACTTCCGTTGGGGCCCATGATGGCGTGGACTTCACCGGGCTTTACTTCCAGGTTGATGCCCTTCAAAATCTGGGTGCCGTCTTCGATGCTTGCCTTAAGATTCTTGATGCTTAACATTTTTTCCTCTTTATTTATAAAGTCTGCGTTCCTTGTTTGCGAACCCCAAAATAATCAATACCCATTGTCGGGGATGGCCGCTTGGAACTTCATCAACATGCTTCGACTTTTGACCACCTGGTCCGCAAAGGCGTTGATGTCAATTTTTTCGGTGCTGTAGAGCTGGTTGATTTTTTGCATTCCCTGGGTGAACTTGGACATCTGCATTCTGATTTCAACGGCGTCGTTGGAGTTCAGGGGAATCATGCGTTTTTGCCTGTCGCAAAGTTTTGTAGAAAGCACCGTCAGGGTCTGGTAGAATTCCTTGATTTCCTGGGGGGACTTCCACTGCTCTTCGGGGAGGCCTTCCAGGAACAGTCGCAGTTCCGGAGAGAAGTTCTCGTACAAAAGTTGGGGAGAGTGGTAACCCGATTCCAGGTAGATGGCCACGGTGGAACTGATGAAATCTTCTACGACGCGGGATTCAAAAAGTTGGATGCCGCTGGTGGCCCAGTCCATGTCGAAGTATTCTGCGGCTCGGTCCATCAAGGTGGGGTTGCGCAGAATCAGGTTGGCGAAGCGTACTTCCATGGGCGGGATCATGGCCCAGTCGATGCTTGCTTCCTGCTCCAACTGAGGGATGACTTCGCCCTGGGAGTTGGAACTTGCCACGGGGCGAGGAGCCTTGTAGGCGGGCTTGATGCTCTTGACGTGTGCCAGGGAACGGTCTGTATTGTAACGTTCCGAAATAAGTTTGAGATATTGATTCTGCAGTTCGCGATCGTCTATACTTTTAACCAAGCTCTTGACGTAGCTGACGAATTCCGCCCTTTCTTCGGGGGTGCGGGGGTTGCGTTCCATGGCCAGATAGTTGAGCCAGTCTTCGGCTTGGGTGAGTGCCTGCCTGAAGGCGTCGGGACCCTGTTCGTTTACGAAGTTGTCGGGGTCGATCTTGGTGCCGTCGGGCCGGGACAGTGCAAAAACGCGGGGGGCGATTCCCTTGGGCAACACGATTTCCAAACTGCGGAGGGTTGCCTTTTTGCCGGCGGCGTCACCGTCAAAAACCAGGTAGGCGGTCTTGGCGTAGCGAGAAAGGATGTTGGCGTGATTTTCGGTGAGGGCGGTTCCCGATGCGGCCACCACGTTGGTGACGCCGCCCTGATAGAGACTCATCAGGTCGAAGTAGCCTTCCACGATGATGACGGATTTTTCCTTGGCGATGCTTACGCGGCTGTGGTTGAATCCGAAGAGGATGTCGCTTTTGTGGTAGGTGGCTGATTCCGGGCTGTTCATGTACTTGGCCGGGGAATTACCAGAGAGGTCGCGTCCTCCGAATGCCACTACGATTCCGGACTGGTTCTGGATGGCGATCATCAGACGGTCGCGGAACTTGTCAGACACTCCGCCGTTTTCGCGTTCCACGGCGAGACCTGCCTTGACGCAGTCCAGGGGAGAAAATCCGTTCTTGACTGCATATCCGATAAAACCTTCGCGGCCATCGGGAGCGTAGCCGATGTGGAACAGTTTGCGTGTCTCTTCGGTAATGTGTCGGTTGGCCAGGTATTCCAGGGCCTTCTGGCTCATGGACAGCTGACTTTCAAACCATTGGCAAGCCAGCTCGTTTAGCTTGCGGACCATGGCCCGCTCTTCGGAAACCTCGGCGTTCTCGTTATCTAGCTGGGGGAGGGCGAAACCAACATAGTTGGCGACCCATTCCACGGCCCCTCTAAAGTCTAGCTTTTCATGTTCGCGTACGAACTTAAAAACGTCACCGCCGGCTCCGCAGGCGAAGCACTTGTAAATCCCGATGGTGGGATTGACGCTCATGGAAGGGGAACGGTCGTCATGAAAAGGACAGCGCCCCACATAGCGGCCGTTGCCGGAACGTTTCAACGGCAAAAAGTTCTCGATGACCTGCGCAATATCTGCGTGGCTCTTCAGCTCTCGAATAATGTCATCGGAATAAAACGGCACAGGCCAAATTTAGTAAAAGCCGAGAGTCGTGACTGGCAAGCTCGCTTGCCAGGCATGACCGAGGCCCCCTAAATGCAAGCGCAGCTTGCCGCTTTTAGTCGCGTTATAATTTCCTCAACGTCGCTGAAGGCGCAGACGGGAAGGCTCAATGCTTGTTTCGTTGCCTTTTGGGCGTTGGGTGTAATGGGTTGCGTTTCTTCGCCGACCATTTCGCGAAAGCATTTCTGCTGGGATAGCGTGTTTGGGTAATGAATACAGTAAGGAATGCCCTGACTCTTCAATATTTCAATAAATTTGTCGCGTTTTTCTAACAACAACGTGTACTGGGCGTATGTACTTTCGTTTGTTTGTTCTATGAACTGCGGGTTTACTCCGCAAACTTTTTTTATGAAGTCAGGTAAACTGAAAAAATCGTCGTACTTACGGGCGTTTTCTCGCCTTACAGTCAGTTCATCTTTTAAATGTCTCAGCTTTACTCGGAGAATTGCTGCCTGGAATGCGTCTAGGCGACTGTTTAGACCGAGTGTTTCGTGATTGTAGTGCCCCTTGCTGCCGTGGTTGGCCAGCATTCGCATTTTTTCGGCCAGTTGGCTGTCTCGAGTGAACATGGCCCCGCCGTCTCCGTAACAGCCAAGAGGCTTGGTGGGGTAGAAACTTGTAATGGAAATGTCGCCCAATGTGCAAGCCGTCTGGTTCCCGCACTTGGCTCCGTAAGCCTGGGCTGCGTCTTCCAGCAGCCAGAGTCCGTGCTTGTCGGAAATTCTGCGCAGTTCTTCGAAGGGGGCGCACTGCCCGAATAAATCCACTCCGATAATGCCGACGGTCCTATCTGTTATAAGGCTTCTAACGCTTTCGGGGTCGATCTGCAACGTCTGGTTGTTGATGTCGGCGAATCGCGGGGTTCCGCCCAACAGTGCGACGCATTCCGCCGGAGCGATAAACGTAAAGTCCGGAACGATGACCTCGTCCCCTGGTTTGAGCCCCAATGCCATAAGCGCAATGGTGATGGCGTCGGTGCCGCTTCCGCAGGAAATGGCCTGCAAATCGGGGAGCCCGATGTAATCGACCAGCTCTTTTTCTAGATTGTCTACCTGAGGGCCGCCGATAAAGCAGCCGCTATCCAGCACTTCTTTCTCGGCCTCGAGGAACTCGTTTTTGTAGAAATCACGCTGTTTTTGCAGGTTTACGAAGGGAATCATGGCCCTAAAAGTAGAAATTTTTGAACACCCCTTGAAAAGTTTCAAACATTTACTAACTTTGTGCCAACATTTTTAAGTAGGTTTTCACCCGGAGATAATAAGGTGCCTCAACACAAATCTTGCAAAAAGCGTTTGCTTCAGGCCGAAAAGGCCAATGCCATGAACCGTTCTACCCGTTCCGCTATCCGTACCGCTCTCAAGGCTGTGCGTTCTGCCTCCACCAAGGAAGAAGCCCTCAAGGTTATGCCGGAACTGTTTAGCATGCTGGACAAGGCTGCTGCAAAGCATCGCGCTGGCTTCTGCGCAAACCGCGCTGCCAACTACAAGGCTAAGGCCGCTAAGGTCATCAACAGCCTCGCTTAATTTTTAGTTAAGTGCTTAAGGTTTAGCCGATACAGGAAACTGTATCGGCCTTTCCTGTTTTTACCTATTTTCTATTAATTGTCTTTCCCATGTATGCGGAACTTGTCCCGCGATCCCCTTTTTACGTAAAATTTTCTTTTTCTTGCCGAAATACTTGCTTTTAGACGTTTCAATTCATCCTTTGATTGTTAAAAACATTTCTTTTTTTGTTAAATTATCAATGATTAATTGAAAATCTGAGTATTCAGGGATTTGTAATGTCGTCAATAAATTTTGCTACACGTGAGATTAGTTGTAAAGTTGTTTACTACGGTCCGGGCTTGAGCGGAAAGACCACCAATTTGCAGGTGATCCACCAGAAGATGCCGCAAGACAAGCGTACGGACATGGTCTCCTTGGCTACCGAAGGTGATCGAACCTTGTTCTTCGACTTCCTTCCGCTGAACCTGGGTGACATTAAGGGTTTCAAGACCCGCTTCCAGCTTTATACCGTGCCCGGTCAGGTGTACTACAATAGTACCCGTAAGCTGGTGCTTCGCGGTGTGGATGGTATCGTGTTCGTGGCTGACTCCCAGCGTTCCCGTCAGGCCGAAAACCTGGAAAGCTTGCAGAACCTTAGACAGAACCTGCAGGACTACGGCATGGACCTGGACGATATGCCTTTCGTGCTTCAGTACAACAAGCGCGACATGGAAAACGTCTTTACTCTTGAAGAACTGAATGCTGAACTGAATCAGCGCAACGTGCCTTTCTTCCCGGCAACTGCCCATAACGGTAAGGGCGTGGTTACTACCCTGAAGACCATCGCTATGCTGGTGATTGAAAAGTTCAACGTCAAGCAGGGCTTCCTCCGCCAGGCTGCCGCCAATGCAAACAACGCTGGCGTTCACGATGTGTCCCTGACCAAGGATGGTGTTTCCGTTAAGGAAGCAACCGCCCAGCCGGCACAGGCCGCCGCCCCTGCATCTCCGTTCCGCATGCCCTCTTTCGCAGCCAAGCCGCCTGCAGCTGGTGGTGCTGCCGCTCCTGCATCTGCCGGTGGTGGTCTATTCCAGAAGGGAGCCACATCTTCCCCCTTCGGTCGCCCCCGCGCTGCAGCCCCGGTTCCCCGTATGCCCACCTTTGGTCGTGATGTAGCAAAGCCCAACAACGAGGCTGACGACGAAATCGAACTGCGTCCTTATGTTCCCAAGAAGAAGGACTAATCTGATTTTTAAGGAATCTACTCATGAGTGATTTTACCATTTATTCTGATGATGCTGACAAAGTCCGCCGTTTGATGTCTGCCTATCAGGCTAGCATTAAGGCCGAATACATTGTGCTCTGCCACCGCGATGGTTCCATTATTGCAGAAGTGGGTTCCATTGGTGTCGATGCCACTCCGCTGGCAGTGCTGAGCACCGCTTCCTTTGACTCCGCCAAGCAGGTGGGGCTCATGTTGGGTGGCGAAAATTTCAACTCCGTCTCTTATGTTGGCGACAATCGTTCCATCTACATTTCCCCTGTAGACCAGGCCTTGCTCCTTGTGCAGATCTTCCCGGGCAACCATCTGCCCAACCGCATCGAGGACTTCAACCGCCTGTTGGTCGAAAAGCTGGTGGATGCCGTTCCTGCATTTACCCAGAATACCAGCCGACTGGTCCGCTAGTTTGGTCTAGTTAGTTTGTCGGGTATTCCGTGGCAAAGGCTACCGCATTACGTAATTTGAGAAAGACGACAATCATTGTGGTTGCCGTCTTTTTCGGCTTCTTGGTGCATCGTATTGTGGCCTTCTGCCTGGATGATGTTTCTATTAGCTCCTCCGCCGACGCAGAACTTTCCCTTGCTCAGAGTGTGGTTTGCAGCCATATCGTGAACGGTTCCCCTTTCGGTGTAGATAGCGTTTTTGAAGAAGGCACTCGCCTTTACTATTACTCCACCTTGTCCACGTCTGTAAAGTTGGAATCCGATACCTTGTTGCATATTTGGTACAACGGGGCGGATACGGTCCAGAAGTCAAATTGCATTGTTTCTATGGGCGTTTGCCATACGACCATTGTCCCAAAACTTCTGAAACCGGGTGAGTGGAGTGTTGACCTGGCGGCAGGTCGAAAGCTTCTGTCGACTCAGCAGTTCCTTGTGGAACCCGTCCGTAGGTAGCCTTTATGTCCCGCCCATTGCGTTTGGGACGGCTTCGCCTGCTCTTTTTACTTTCCCTTATAAATTTTGCGTTTGCAATGAATGTTGATTCATTGCCTGTGTGGGACCCCTCCATTCTTGTACGAAGTAATGGGGACGCAATAAGTACCGCTAACGGTTTGGGTTCCGTAGATGAATCATCGGAAAATGTTCGTCATGATTCCGTCGAAACCCACGGCTATAAGACCATGCAGATTACGGTGGGCGATGGCGGCACCCAGGTGGATCAGGAACTGCGCCTCTCTATAACGGGGCGTCTCGCCGACAGCGTATGGATTGACGCCCTGCTTTCGGATGTGGGCCGCAAGGCGGGTGACCAGACCACGGCTACCTTGCGGGAAGTGGACCAAATATACTTTCGCGTGGAATCGCCCCGTTATTTTTTGCATCTGGGGGATTTGAACTGGGTCGACAATTCCTTGGAACTGTATTCCGTTGAACGGAGTAGCCTTGGGGCCATGGGTGGTGTGCGTGGTGATTTCGGTGGGGGGTACACTGAGGTTCGTGGCGTTGTTGGCACCGACGAGGTTCAACATTTTAGACGAACTCTGAATGGTGTCAGCGGTCAGCGCGAGGGGTATTCCCTGGATGCGTCTGGTGGCTTTGTAGCCATTGTGCCCCAGTCCGAAACGGTCTGGATGAATGGGGTGAAGCTGACCCGCGGTGTAGACTATCTGGTGAATTATGCTGGCGGTATGCTGGATTTCAAGGGTTCCATTGTTCCTAGCTTTGATGATGAAATTCGGGTGGAGTACGACGCCTACGAAGATGACAACATTTATTCTCTGAAGGGGGCTGCCGCCAGTTATAGGCATCCCAACTTGTATCTTGATCTTTCCATGTTCCAGTTGGAGAACGATGTGGACCGTTTGCGTCGCGGCGTGTGGACGGACGAAGATTACAATATGTTGAAGTCTGACCGCGGAGAAGTTTTTGTTCGTGATGATTCCCTGAGGGCTTTACGTCGCCCCGATCGTAGCGCTCGTATGGGGGCCCGCCTTCGCGTTCAGCAGAACCGGCAATTCTACGCAGACTTGGAAGTGGCTCTGAACAAGAGCGATTCCAATACGGTTTCTGATCATGTGGGTGGGCCGGAAGGCAAGGCGTTCCGCTGGTTTGTTACCACAGATTCTACCAGGGACTTGCTGCATTTCCCGTTGGCCATGGATGTTTACGGCAACCGCATTATGGAAGGCTATGATGTTACGGAGTTCCGCAGCATAAATTCGGACTGGGATCCATACATTTTGCAGGACCAGTGGGATTTGGCCTACGGTGGTTCCGCATTCTTGGATGACGACTTGCTTTACGACGAGGTAAAATTCCGCACGGCCTTTGGAAATGGCTGGTTCGGGAATGCCCTTTGGGGGTACCGCCGAAACGATGGGGAAGAATGGAATTCCTCGAGGGCGAAAATTTCGTTGCAACATCGGAATAGAAACTCCCTAAGTGAAGTGGCCTTGATTCGTGTGGCTAGTACCGCAGACCGGAATATGGAACGTTACCAGGGAACCGCTTCCGCTGAATTTTTACAGGGCTTTGTACGCCCCTTTGGCAGCGGCGATTTCCGCTACACGCGAATTGATGAAACTTCTGATGTGGCAGGAATTGACGGTGGCGTGGGAGCGATTCATAATGAAGTCCTGTACGGAAAATCCACAGGCGGTTTCGGGATGTATTTTGACAAAGGCTTCTTGCGTGAAAGTGCAGGAGGTCGAATCGCCTGTCGCAGGGGCGATACCTATGGCAATGAATGGGCGGATTCCTTGCGGTCGGCCATGTGGTTGCAGGAAGCGAATTACGGAGCCCGTTACTTTAGTTTGAATCACCTGCTGCAGTATGAACGTATTGCCCGCGATTCCTCCGAGGGGGAAAATAGCTGGGTGGGGGAATTGAATTCCCGAATGGGTGGTGACGAAATTGGCCTGACGGGAAACGTCACTTATAAAATCGGTCTGACAGAAGAGCAAATTTATACGGCTGTGTATAAGGCGGTGGCGCCTGGTACCGGAGATGTGCGCTATGATAGCCTGACGGGAACGTTTATCGAGGGAGTCGACAATGGCGATTTCGTTTATGACGGTATGGGACGTAATGATTCCGTGGGGGCCGTTCTTTCGTCGGACGCCTCCTTCGGATTTGATTTCCGCTGGAATCCCGGTGTGTCTCTTGGTGTAAAACGAGGAATTTTGCGTGATGTTACTTTTGGCGGTTCCTGGAATGGAGAAGGTAGCGATACGACAGGACGCACTTTGTATTTCCCTCCGGTCACTGCAGTCGCCTTGCGCCGAACCACTTCGGGACGCATCAACATGGAAGGTCTGGTGGAATGGGAACATCCGTCGGGTGTTAGTCTCGCTTATAAACCGGGTGCCTCCTTTGACAAAAAACTCAGCTCCATTTCATATTTCGAAACGGTCTATTCCCATGAAATCGAAACGGGCTATCGCATAAATCCTGATCACTTTGTTGGGGCGGACCTGTTGATGGAAGATGATGAACTTTCTGCATTGCAAATTTGGAACTGGAACATCTATGATGTTTCTTTGAAATATCGGTTTGATTTCTTGAACGGATTTTTCGTTCAGCCTCTAGGCCGTTACCGCCAGGGAACTGGAGCTGATGATCTTGATAATGATTTTGAAGCTGACCTTTGGGAAGGCGCTTTTAGAGTCGGATATAACAAGCAAAAAAAAGTGGATGCCTTTGCGAATTTTTCTGTAATCCAGGTGGACGACCGGGGGGATTACATCCCCTATCAGGTCCTGTCCGGTTATAGTGATGGCCGTACCTATCGTTTTGAATTCTCCCTTTCCATTGACATGAATGATTTTATTTCTCTGGGCTGCCATTACATTTTGCGCTTTGGTAACTCCGAGGAAAATGTTTTCCAGAAACTCAGCACAGAAGCCAGAGCGGTGTTTTAACAGTTAACAGTGATGAGTTGGTGTCATTCTGAGCGAAGAATCTAGTATCTCATAATTTGTATCTTATATTTCGTTGCCTTGATTAGATTATTCTTGACATTTCTTCTTTTGGTGAGCATTGCCTTTGGTGGTGAATGTCGTATTTCTGACGTGGTGTGGAATGGCTACCACGAGATGGCTGATGAAGCTGATGCTGCGAATCTTGTTGGAATGCCCTGCGAAGGTTTGAACGGCCCTGTCTGGAAAAACACCTCTCGAAAAATCCAGGAACGTTATGAAAATGGCGGATTCCTTGCTGCAAGTCTTGTTGGCGAACTTTTGGAAAATCCTGCTGACTCCAGTGAGGCAACGAATACCGCTGTATTACTGTTGGAGTTGAATCGTGGCAGTGCCTGGGTGTGGGGACCTGCAGAAAATATGGATTCTACCGGAACCAAACCTGAAGTGTTCCGTAAATTGACAGGACTGGAAGTGGGCTCCTATGTTTCCCCCAGAGATCTGGAGCGGGCTAATTATAAACTTGCCCGTGTGGGGTACTTTGAAGAAGTGGGTAAACCCCGCATGTATCGAGATGCCTACCGGAACCGTATCATTCCCGTGTTCAATATGCGGGCTGCAGCCATGTCCGAGGCGGAAGCCTTGCTGACTTATTCTAGCGAAACTGACTTGTGGGAAGGTAATGTCAACGTGTCGCTGTACAACATTTTGGGGACAGCCCGCGACCTACAACTGGAAGGTTATACAGCCGCAGATTCCCGCCGTCTTGAAGGCTCCTATAAGGAACCATGGATTTTTGGCTCTGCCTGGAACGTTATTGCCCGCGGCTATTTTGACGAAGATTCCTCAACCCGCGAAGCTTACGGCGAAGTGGGCATTAGCCGCGATATCGGTTTTGATTTTACCATTGGGGTCTTTGTAGGAATCGGTGATAATGAAAAGACGTCCTCGTTGGAGTTGACCTACACGTCCCTTGACCGGTTTGCTTTACCTCGTAGCGGAACCAAATTTTATGGACTTGCCTCTTGGAATTTTTCCCGTCCCGATTCCCTGGATCATTACTTGAAGGTGCGAGGCTCCCTGGTGCGCTATGTACCGGTTTACGCAAACTGGATTACAAGATTCAGTGGTGCCGCCGGTGGAATATTTGCTCCCGATGCTGACCTTGATCGTCAAGATCTATTTGCCTTGGGAGGCATGAACGATTTTCGTGGAATGGATTATCGATTCCTGCGTAGTCGAGCCTATGGCTATACCGAGTTCGCTTTGCTTTGGCAGGATGGTTATGACCTGAGCATTGAAGGCTTCTATATGCCGGGCTTGTATCGCGCTCCTCGTCCGGATCATGGCTGGAAGCGTGAACAGGAATACGGCTTGGCCTTTACTCAGTATCGCAAGAATTGGAGCGTCAATTTTTATTATGCCCTTCGCAATGGCGAAAGCTACTTGGATGGTATTGTGGGCGTCGGTGTCAAAACGCTGTTCTAGAATTTGAATTGAAAAAGAAAAAAGGCTTGAGTGGAAAACTCAAGCCTTTCGCATATCCGAAGGTAGAAAATGTTAGAACCAGTAGGTTACAGTAAACTGCATCTGGTAATTCTGAATATCGACTTCGGAAGAACCGAGACCCAGGTCTACATCGTCAAACACATTGGTAAGACCGAGAATGTAGCGGAAGCCTACGTCAATGTTCGGGGATACGTCATAGCCGAGACCGAATACCAAGCTGAATTCAAAGGTGTTCTTCTTGTACATGTTGTCGAGGAGGTTGCTTGCTGCGCTAGATGCTCCGTAGCCATAGTCATAGTCGTTCCAACCATAGTCATAGTCGTCCCAACCATAGTCGTCACCATCGTCGTAGAAGGAACCGCTGCTAGAAACATCCCAGGAGCCAGACAGGATCAAGGCTATCTGCGGACCTGCTTCTACGTAGAGGTTCATGACTGGGGTATAGTGGAAGAGGACGGGAACGTCAATGGCCCATGCGGTGTAAGAAACATCGTCGTTACCAACGCGACGCAGGTCCAAGGTGACTTCGGGGATGACGGATGCCTTTTCGGAAAGGGCGATCTTTGCGGCAACACCGGCGTTAAAACCTACGCTCATGCCTCCGTCGGTGGTGGCTTCACCAGAGACATCCAGTCGGTAAGGTTAAGGGCTGCGTGGCCGCCAAACTGAATGTCGTTTATTTCTTCTTTGTGAATTTAAGTGAAGACATTCCGTTTGTAGTTTGAACTTTTACTACATAAACTCCCTGATTTAGGATTTCTAAATTCATGACGGGATATTCAAAACCTGTTTTAGAATAAACCTTATTTCCGAGGGCGTCATATATAACGATTGACTTTACTTCGTGGATGTCGCCTGTGTAAATGAGGTTGTTTTCCGCAAATTTGACTGTTGCACTGGCGTTGTCTAAAATTTTCGCAAACGAAGCCTCGCTGGTATCCTTACCAGGATCTATAGTTGGTTCTTCCTTGTACATGTCCGGGTTGTATGTTGCCACAATTTTATAAATGGCGGTCTTGCTGCTATCTGCGGAATGGAAGTCAAAGTCAATGGTGTCGCTTAAGTCATATTCATGGAAAATTTTATAATTCTCAGAATAGGATTTATGTGGGCCGGCAAAAACGATGGTTGCTCGCTTCAAGTTTATTTCGAAGGGGAGGTCTACGTGAACAATCTTGTTTTCCTGATCAATTTTACCTTCAAAATATGCAAGCCCGGCTTCGATAAAGAATGACTTTAGTTCGGCAACATCCTGTTCTTCAGCCTTGTGAACAACATTTGCTGAAAGAACTGTTCGTTTGTTGATTTCATTGTAGGTTATAATTGAAAGTATACTTCCCTGACCCCATACGGGGTAATCGTAGTTTGTGGGTTCATAAGAATATGTGGCGAATGGATTGGGCATTGCGACATAGAGGTCATAGTCGCTATAGTTTATACTTGACCTTTTATCAGCCAGGTTTATGCTGAACTTTTGACTCGTTGCGTTGGGAGTTGCTGCAATGGCAGAGAAATTTTTGTTGTCGGTGAGGTCTACAACGTAAATGCCAGAGACGTTGTTATCAGGCCAGACCTTTGGCTGTCTAACAACTTTAAGGGCATAAGTCTTTTTATCGTAGTCTTTAGTCAGTGTAGCATACATGCCGGATGTACCGTACATTTTCCCGGTAATAGTCAAGGTGATGTTCGTATCGGGAAGAGAAAATGTTCTTTCGCAATTTCTCCAAAAGGTGTTCTCGACTAAAAAATCATCTCCTGAACCGCAGGCAAACAGTTTTGCAACGGGCGTTCCCTTGTAGGGAAGGTCGTAAATAATCTTTCCCGTGTCATTGGGAGATTCCGGGTCATAAATGGTTCTCGGGTAGATGTATTCCTGTTTTGCTGTGTCGATCATGAGCAATTGGCTCAAGTAGTTGTTTTCTTCTATGACGTCAACAAATTTGAATTTGTAATAGTGAATTGGACTTCCGTTTTGTGCAATGACTTCTACAACTGAGCTTTCTAGGTCAATGGGGGTATTGAACAAGTCAACACTGATTGGCTCGCCATTCTTATACCAATTCCTTTTCGCCAAGCCGGAAAATTTTAATCCGGCGTAGTTTGAATTTGATCTGCCGGCACTGTATCGGCCATACAAATTATGACGAATGGAATCTGGTACCCATTTGTAAAGCTTTAACTCGACCAGCCCTGTGTCGCCAGAATTTTGGGGATGGGTGATTTTTGTTCCCTCTGTGCAGTATGTGCCTTGTTTAGCCAAGGTACTTTTTGTAACATCAATAATGGGGGAGTCTGAATATGTTTGGTACCACTGATAAACTTTGCTTTCTGAACAGAAGTCAAAAACATTGACAATTGCCGCATTGGTATCGCCTGGGGTTCGGCTTATGTTTAGGATGATGTCTTTGGTGCTGAGTCCGCTTTTGGACTTGAATGTATAGGTAACAGGCCCCTTGCTAAAATCTTGTGCGGTACTGGGAGTGACCGAACTGTATAATCCCGTAAAGTAAGGGGTTATGCTTTCCATCTTTGCAGTGAACGGTACCGTGAAGTAGATGGTGTCGTTGCTTCTGACGTAATTGGTATAATCGCTTGTCACGCTGGCTTTTGTAACGATAACATCACTTGGGCCGCCAATGGCAATAGAATTGATGGATACACTACATTCCTTTGTAGAGGAAGTTTGTGCCTGGAAGGCTATTTTAGAGTAGTCACATTCGATTGACAACGCCTGACCACTTGAGAAGGCTCCGATTTCGTACCAGTAGCCGTCGTAATAGCCATAGGCGGCAAGACTGTTGCTTCCGCAGGTACCGCCGTAATTGACGATGCCGGTAAGGTAGCCTTCGCATGTTTCATTCGGGGTGACTGTCAAGCCAGAGGAAAATTCTGAACCGGTGATGGTTGTGGTTACGTAGCCTTTTTCCTTTACCCAAGGAGTCCAGGATTTCTGGTCCAATTCAAACTTGGCGTTGGTGGTGGTGTAACCGTCTGTCTTTTCGTAAAAACTGAGGGATACCGATGCGAAGGACATGCTTGAGGCAAGACCTAGCGTTAATGCTATTTTGCGACAATCCATAAAAACTCCAGAGTTCAAATCTTGTAGATGTAAGTATTACTGTAGGCTATAAGAATTAGTCCTTGACGCAACGAAGGGCGAATCCACGATCCTTTTCGTTGTATGATGTTGCGTAACTAGATAGTTTGTATTCTCTATAGTCAAGGAACCAATAAATAGCTCCAGTGTATTTGGTTGCTTCTGTTGCGCTCCAGAAGTTTGCAAAGTATTTCTCATCATCAAAGGCGTATCTGCTATAACTTTCTCTTGGGTTGGCATATTTACCGTAATAAGCTCCAGTAGCAATGGCTGAGAAACCGTAGGTATCCTTGGATGGCTCTGAACTGGGTGAGTACGGATACCACCCGTTGGCGGATTTCATGATTTCGGAGTAGCCTCCGTTAGAACCGCCTTCCATTTTTGAAATGTAGTCTCTCACTTGCGTCCATTCGGCGTTGGTAGGAACATGCCAACCACTGGGACATATTCCCCTGTGAGGATTATCGATCAGGTCTTCGGCGGTATTTTTTGCATACTTGGGATCCATATCCATTACCGCAGTCCAGCTATAAAGACGACCGCCTACGTTGCAGTTGGCTTCTACGTTCTTGTAGCACCAGCTGTTGTCGACAAGGTTTGAATTGTTCTTGTCATAGTAGTTCAGGTTTTCGGCCATCCATGTCTGCAAACCGATTTCAGTAGTCTTATAGGTCTTGCCATCGCGGGAATCCTTGAGGGTTCCGTACTTGTAGTCCGGATTCAAGTAGTATTCCTTCGGGTGGTCGTAAACGGTTGAAACTCGCCAGTTGCCGTTGCCTCCATCGCAGACGTATTCCGTTTCACGGTCATACGCATCAAAGAGGGATGCGAAAGTTCCTTTTTTGGAGGCTGAACAGGTTTTGCCGAGTCTATTTTCGTTGGCGGTGGGGTAGCGCCACTTGGTGTCGTCGCAAGCGTAGAATTTTCCCAGGTTGTCGCTGTAGGCATTTGTCATCTTGATTTTTTCGCCGTCGCGTTCACCGTTGCAAACGCCGATGCCGTATACATTGCCAACAAAGAGGCTGATGTACTTTTCAAAGTTGGGAACGGATCCTCCAAGTTCTTCAAGCTGAGTCCTTGTTTTGGAGAATTTTCTTGTGGTGTCCATGGCCCAGTCGGCTGCCTTTACCTTGGCGGCAGAATCGCTCCACAGACCGTCTTCTTCAAAGTCTGTAGCAAGAACGGTCAGGCGGCTGGTCATGTCTACGTCGCTCAAGCCTTCCTGGAGCAGGATCGATGCGGCCAGAAGCTTTGCGTCGTCTTCAGAGGTTCCGAAAATGGAAAGGTCTTCAAAGGCGTGATTGTTGGTCGGCCAGCCGAAGGCTGCAAGGACTTCCTTTTCGGCCTGGGACTTGGCTGCGGGAATGTTCTTGAACTTTCCACTCTCGACAAAGAGATTAACTGCTCTCTTGTAGGCGAGATGGCCGAGGATGTTGATGTTTGCCGAAGTACGTCCGTTCAAGTCGATCAAGGATTTTAGACTCACCTGGTTGGCTGTCGTTTTAGCCGTATTTTCGTTGTAATAGTAGCCGTTTGCCTGGAGCAGGGCGTACTGGCTCTTGAGGGTTACCTTAGTCGAGGTGTAGGCGCCGAGATCGGATGTAACTTCCCAGTCGAATGTGGTGCCAGTCGGGTCCATTTCGTCGTCAAGTTCGGACAGCTTGATTGTCGTGCCCGACTTGTATGGGCCCTTTTCGGCAACACCAGTGAATGTCATCTTGGTGATGGCAACGTTTTCTACGACCTTATCAGAGGGTACGATGCTAGAACTGGATTCCTGAATGCTGCTGGAGCTAGAATCGTCGGTGTCGTTGGAACCGGGATTTTTGGAGTCAGAGGATTCGGTCTTGTCAGGGGAGGATCCGTTTGAACTTTCAGGATTTTCAGTTGAAGAGTTGTCCTTTTGGGAACTGGAGGATCCGTCTTTTGCCGATGAGGAAGACTTGTCATTTGCAGAAGATTTTCCGTCTTCCTTGTCTCCGGTTTTTGAAGAAGAAGATTCGGACTTGCCGATGTTCTTCCAATCGTCGTTGACGCACTGGTAATCGGAATCTTCGTCCTCTACGTAAACAACATCACCTTCTCTATCAGAGGAGCATTTGCCTAGATCATAGATGGATTCCACCTCGGTGGCGTAGGAAACCTTGTTTTCGGTATTAGACCCTGTAGAGGAATCATCTCCACAGGCAACGAATAATAGGGCTGCTGCACTTAAGGAAAACAGTTTTTTCATTCACACACCTCATTTGCTTTTTTTCATTTAGAATATAAATTTTTTGTGCAATCATAGCTCGCCGAAATGGAGCCGAATTCAAACTATTATGGGCTTTCAAACTCATATGATTCATTGTGAATCATATAAAACATTTTGTTTCTTTGAAAAAGTGTGTTCCCGGTCACAGTGCTGTTTATTTGGCTGTTTTAGACTTGTTGTGTGTTGAGGATAAAAAGGGAATAACCTACATTTGTAATAAATGTTGATATGGGCGTTGTTTCGCCTGAAGTAAAAATTTTTAGCGGGATGCTGGTATGAATAAAATTAAGTTGTCCGTCCTTGCAGCCTCCGTTTGCACCTCCCTTTTCCTGGGCGCATGCGGAGAAGATTCTTCCACTGGATTGAACTCTGGTGACAAGGTAACTTCCGAGACCTCGGTTGAGACAATCTACGACTTGGGAAAGTGTTCTTCAGAAAGAAAAGGTGAAATCATCTTTGTTGAAGAAAACGATTCGGATTATCTGTGTGATGGAAACAACTGGAAAAATCTTGGAACTCCGGAATCCTCCGATTCCAAGGACATATCCTCCAACTCCAAGGATGATTCTTCTACGTCCAAAGATGAATCCTCTGATTCAAAGAACGACGTTTCCTCGACGGATAAGTCTTCCGATTCCAAGGACGACTTGTCTTCTGCATCCAAGGATGAAAATACGTCTGTAGACAAATCCTCCGACTCCAAGGAAGTATCCTCCTCTTCGAAGGATGATGCTTCTGAAACTCCGGGCTCGTCCAGCAGTTCTGTGGTAAACTCCAGCAGTGTGGTTGAGTCCAGTTCCAGTGTCCGCGGGCAGAACGAGGTCGTGGCCGATGTGGCTGTTTCTAAGCAGACCTTTACCGGTGTTGCCCAGAAGGGTCCCTTTACGGCAGGTTCCGTTGTGAAACTGTCTGAATTGGACGAAGTGCTGGATCTTACGGGAACTTCCTTTGAATGGGAAGTGACTACCGATCAGGGTGAATATACCTCCTCTAAGGTGACCTTGAGGAGTCAATATGCGTTGATGCAGGTCAGCGGTTTCTACTACAACGAGAATACAGGCAAGACTTCTACGGGCCAGCTTACCTTGAAGTCCATGGTAGACTTGAATGAACGCAAATCCGCCAATGTGAACATCCTGGGTCATCTGACTCATAAGCGAATTGTAAACCTGTTTGCTGAAAGCGGCAAGTACAAGAATGTGCCTGCAGCAAAGTCCGCCGCAGAAAAGGAAGTGATGAACTCCTTCCACTGGACTGTCAATAACCATGCATTTGAAGACTTGAACATTTTCGGCAGTACCGAAGATGATGCCAAGCTACTTGCTGCATCGATTCTTCTGCAGGGTGATTTAAGCGATGCTGATTTTTCTAGCCGACTCGCTTCCTTGACCACCGATTTTGAAGATGATGGCGTATGGAACGATTCTGCCGCAAGAATCGCTGTGGCAGACTGGGCTATGGATACTACTAGGTCCTTTAGTAAAATCCGCGAAAAATTGCTTGAAGTGGGCCCCCGCGTTCCGAACTTCGAAAAGTATATCTACCAGTTTGCGGGCATTGTGTATGACATTGGCGTCTGCTCTGAAAATAGGGACGGCGAAAAGGTTAAAATCAAGAATCCCTATAGTAAGAATTTAGGTCAGGAATACGTTTGTGCCGATGGCAAGTGGCGTAAGCCTACTTCCACCGAAAAACGCCTAGGTTTCGCATGTGCCGTTAAGAACAAGGGAACCATTGTGCACGAGGGTACCACTAATGGAAATCTGGATTGGTATTGCCCCGGCGACGGAAACTGGAGGTTGGCTAGAGTTTACGACTACCCAAAGAGTAACTATTTCAATCCCAGCAAGAGCTACGGGACATTGAAGGATTCTCGCGACGGAAAGACTTACAAGACCGTAAAGATTGGAACCCAGACTTGGATGGCGGAAAACCTGAATTACTATGACAAGAACAATGCTAATTTGCAGAAAAGCACCTGGTGCTATGAGGATGTTGAAGAAAATTGTGAAGTGGGCGGCAGGTTCTATACCTGGGCTGCAGCCATGAACCTTGATCCCAAGTACAATTCCAATTCCGCATCGGCAGCGGGTGTTATCAAGATTCCGCATCAGGGGCTGTGCCCCGCGGGTTGGCATATTCCCAATACAGGCGAGTTTAGCATTCTTAGAGAGTACGTGGTTATGATGGAAGGGGGTGGAAAGGTTGACTTTAATGATGGCTCCGGACAGCTGAAGTCCGTGCTTGGCTGGCATGATTTGAAAAGTCCCTTTATTACGCCCCGAGATCCGTATGGATTCTCTGCAATTCCCACTGGAGCCTACTATGGTTCTCATAGGAATCCGGATGGGCAATTCAGCCGGTATGTCTTTGACGATGCCAGTTACTATGCCAACTACTGGTCTGCTTCAGAGGGCAAAAAGGCCACGGGTGCTGTCTACTGGTTCCTTGAGTACGGCAGTAGTACCTTTGATTATCACGACGCCCAATACAACGACAAAGACAGAGGCTACTCCATTCGTTGTATAATAGATTAATAGAATTAAGTTTTTAAAGGATGATTGCAATGAATAAGTTCGGTATTGCTAGTTTAATCTCTATTGCAGGCGCTGTATTTTACGCCTGTGGTGATTCCACGTCTTCAAATTCCACAATGGACTTGCCTGGGGATCAGGAAACTGTTACCGAGGTCGGCTCAGTGTATGAACTGGGAAAATGCAAGGACGACCGAAAAGGAACCATCATCTTTGTCAAGAACGAGAATAGAGAGTATGTCTGCTATTCTGGAAAATGGTCCCCTCTCGATGAAATCGGTTCTGTCGAGGAATCTTCTTCCAGCGTTCAGAAGGATGAACAATCGTCAAGTTCTGAAAATGGAAAATCCTCATCAAGCGTAGACAAGGATGATTCTTCGTCTAGCCAGGATGAGGGTGAATCTTCGTCAAGTCAAGATGAGGAAAAGTCCTCGTCCAGCCAAATGAAGGGTGACGCTTCTTCAAGCAGCCAGAAGGAAGATACTTCTTCGAGTAGCCAGAAAGATGAACCTTTGTCGAGCTCCCAGGATGTGGAGGATAACCCGGAAGTCAAGGACGATGTGTCCTCTTCCAGTGAACAGAAAGAGGAATCTTCATCAAGTGTCAAGAGCGAAGAATCCGCTTTTTTCAAGGATCCTCGTGACAACCATGTGTATAGGATTGTAAAAATCGGCAATCAGACTTGGTTTGCCCAGAATCTGCAATATGCAGGTCCTGTAGGAAGCTCCCGATGCCATTCAGACGATTATATACAATGCGATGTCTACGGTCGCCTGTATCAAAGGGACAAGGCCATGACGGCGTGCCCCACAGGCTGGCATCTTCCTTCGCTCGATGAATGGAAGGTTCTTTTTGAATATGTGGGCGGAACCAATGTTGCTGGCATCAAGCTGAAATCTAGAAGCAACTGGGTTCTACAGGAAAACTTTGAAAAGTACGCTGGAATAGATGAATACAACTTCTCCGTGCTGCCCGCCAGTTTTGCCACCGCAACCGGAGTCTACGGGTCTACGATTAAGTTTGACTCCCATCTTTGGACGTCCTCTGTTGATGCTGATGGCTATAACGTGATGGTCTATTTCTTGCATAGTATGGGTGGCGTTGGAATAAGCAGTGTCTCCGAAAATCTGTACTATTCTGTCCGCTGCCTTCAGGACAACTAGCACCCTATAATACTTAGTTAGAGATTCAATTATGAAGTTTGGTTTTTGGAAAAGTTTGATGACTGCTTGCTTGGCGACTTTTGCCACGTCGGCATTGGTTGCTTGTGGCGGTGACTCCTGCTCCTCTGCGGAATCAGGAATTTCCAGTGATTCCGGCCCGAGCGAAGAAGAAATTGCCCAGCGTTGCTATGAAAAGTTCGGTACGACGGAAAACGATACCTGGGTAGAAACCTTATCAGGAAACGAATTCATTAGCAAGCAGGTTTGCGAAAGCATTTCGGAATACATGAGCTACCAGCTTGCTTTCTATGCAAGGTGCACCTCAGCGACCTACAATTCTGCAAAGAATCGATTTGATGTCGAGGTCATTACAGAACAGAAGTATATGCATATCTGGGCGGAGATGGATGGTTGCAGCTATAAGCTGGGTACCGATGGCGACATGGAACCGCTCATTGCCAAGGGTCGCCAGTGGACTCTGGATGACTGCCTTTGCAAGGAAGATGCTGAAAAGACTCTCTATCGAGAAATCAAGCCCGAGGAAAAGGTGGAGTCATCTAGCTCTTCCGAGAACGTGGAATCCAGCTCTTCCGAGGATGTATCCTCCTCCAGTGTCAACCAGAACGGCAGTGCTGGAGTTGAAGGGGCCAGTTCCTCTGTCGAAAAGGTCTCCAGCAGCAGCCAGCCTGCAGTAGGCGAATTTGTGAAGATTGGCAACCAGGAATGGATGACTAGGAATCTCGATGTAGATGTAGAAGGAAGTTCCTGCTACAATGACAAGCCGGAAAATTGCGAAAAATATGGTCGCATTTATACATGGTCCATGGCCATGGACATTGACATTTCCTACGACAGAAAGAAGTACGGTGAGACTAAGGAACCTCACCAGGGAATTTGCCCCGAAGGTTCACACTTGCCAAGCCATGAGGAATGGAACCGGCTGAATGAATACATCAAGGCAAATCCGGAATACCTGACCTATTTCCAGAACCAGTACGGCGGAGCCTACGATTACAAAGGTTTCTACAGAAGTGTCGGCTCTGAGGTGACTTTTATAAGTTCTACAGAATACGATGTATCTGGATCATCATCCCTCTACGAATATGCCTGGCTTTGGTACATTCACGACAACCACATCTATTTTTATAAAGATAACGGTCATAAATACACTGGCGCCTATGTCCGTTGCGTAAAGGGCGAACTCTCTCCCAACACAGTTCCGTCCTCTTCATCTGGCAATGCCACGCCGGTTCTCGAAGTAGCCGAAGGCTGTAACGACTATGGCTACAACAGCAACTGGGAATACCTGAATCCGGATGTGGAATACGGCTGCATCTTTGACGAACGTGATAGCCATTATTACAAGACTGTCTATGTGGGCGATCAGCTGTGGATGGCCGAAAACCTGCGCTATGAGGCTGCCGTCGGTAGTTCCTGGTGCTTTAACGATGAACTAGACGAATTCGGCGATTGCAACGAGTATGGTCGTTACTATGGCGGCAACGCCATTGCTACAGACGCCCCCATCTGCCCCGAAGGTTACCGTGTGCCTAGCCAAAGTGATGTAAACAAACTTATTGAGTACATGAAGAATCAAGAAGCCGGTGTAGAAATTTTCATGGCAAAGACGGATCTGTGGGATCTGCCCAACGAAAACGCATTTGAAGGAAACAATGCTACCGGACTTACTATGCTGCCGGGCGGCCTTCGTGGCTACGACAACGGACGTTTCTATGAGACCGGCGTTTACGCGGACTATACCCACCGATTCCACATGTGGTTAAGCGACAGGTATAACGGCCTTGTTGGCAACTATACCTTCTTGTTTAGCAACATTACCCAGTGGGGCGGCTCTTATTCCATTACTGATAAGGAACGTGGCTTCGGTATTCCCGTCCGTTGCATTAAGGAGTAGCTTTGAGTTACACTGGTGTCTTGCTTTTTTCGCCGGCAATTTCGCGCACCAGGCGAGGCACCAGATAGCCGGGAAGCTTGGTGCGGATTTCTTCAATAAGTTCCTTGGCGTTTTCATCACTGACTTCGTAGTGGGCAACACCCTTGGCGTGGTCCAGCTGGTGCAGGTAGTAGGGGAGGACTCCCTGCTCAAAGAGCTTACGTGAAAGCTTGGTCAGGGTGTCCGCGTTGTCGTTTACGCCCTTCAGCAGAACGCTCTGGTTCAGCAGCGTCCAGCCGCTGTATTTTAACTGACCGAAAATTTCCATGCTGCTTTCGTCCAGTTCGTCGGGATGGTCCACATGGCTTACCAGCACGCAGTCAAATCGGGCGGGGAGGTCTCGCAGGAATTCGAAGTGCTGCTGCACCAGGTCGGGGCGCATTACGGGCAGACGGCTGTGGATGCGAAGTGTGGTCACGGAACCATGGTCGCTAATGGCTTCAATGAGGCTCTGCAATTTTGCGGGCGATAAAGTCAGCGGGTCGCCTCCAGACAAAATCACTTCCCAGATATCGGTGTGTGTGTCCAGCCAGGAGCCGACCTCGGCTGCAATATTCGGAGAACTTTGGAAGGGGTAGTTCCTGCGGAAGCAGAACCTGCAGCGGACACCACAAGTGGCGGTCGTTACGATAAGGGCTCTGCGGTCGTATTTCTGGATGACGCATTCGCTCTTGCCTGCGTCCAAGTCGCCGACTGGGTCCATGACGAAGCCGGGAATGTCGGCATATTCCTCTTTCGTGGGGAGCACTTCCCGCAATAGGGCCGCCGGTTCCTTGGCGTTCTTGATCAGGTCTGCGTAATGCCTGGAACAGCAGAAAGGGAACGAGGGGGCGTGGTCCAAGTTGGCCAGATAGGGCGTATTTGCAATCAAAGTCGCAAAATCCGGGCCTAAATAGTCCAAAAAGTCAGAAATTTGTGTGAATACAAAAGCGGGGTGTTCCATTATATTACTAAATTTAGAAACATAAAACACAAAAAGAGGATAATATGGGTACTGTAAGCACCAACGAATTCCGCAAGAAGCTCAAAATCATCGTCGACGATCAGCCGTACGAAATCATTGAAAACCAGTTCGTGAAGCCGGGTAAGGGCCAGGCTTTCAACCGCGTTCGTATCAAGAACCTGGTTAACGGCCGTACTCTCGAACGTACCTGGAAGAGCGGTGACACTGTTGAAGAAGCAGATGTGACCTTCACCGAAATGACTTATCTCTACAATGATGGCGAAACCTGGTTCTTCCTGGACAACGACACTCAGGAAACCATGGAAATCCGTAAGGAAAGCATGGGCGGCTGCGAAATTTGGCTCCTCGACGGTGCTACCGTTGAAGTGACCTGGTGGAAGGACCCGAAGTCTCTGGCTACTATCCCCGTCGAAGTTATTCCGCCGACCTTCGTTGACCTCATGATCATCGACGCTCCTCCGGCTGTCCAGGGCAACACCAGCGGTAACGTTCTCCGTGAATGCACCGTTGAAACTGGCGCTAAGGTCATGATTCCGCTGTTCATCGAAAACAACACCAAGATCCGCGTGGATACCCGCGACGGTTCTTATTTGGAACGTGCCAAGTAATTCGTCGGGATGGTAACCTCCGATAACTTGGCACTTCGTCAGGTAAGGAGAGCGTACTTTCAGACTGGATCTTGAGAAAAAAAGCCCATCGGCGTTTTGCCGGGGGCTTTTTTTCCGTTCACAGTAATTTATGTGGTGGGGCTTGAGAGGTTATTTCAATGCGGTGCGGAATGCTTTGGCTACGGCATCCGGATTGTCGGATTTCAGCCAGCTTAGGGTTTCTGTTCCGCGATAGCTCCAGGCGAAGATGTTGTCGATGGCGGCCTTGCGGCTTTCTTCGACGGCGATGGCGAGGTCGTTTTCACGGCCTGCTTCGATTTGATAGGCCTTGATCCACATCTGCACGTCTTTGCCGAATTGCTTGGCGACGTCGGTCAACTTGCGGGCGGTTTCGGCGTATTTTTCGCGGACCCATTCCTCGGTAGCTCCCTTTTCCCAGTAAGGGTCGCTGGCCACTTCGTCTACGGATTCCAGTCGGGCCACCTTGCTCCAGTCATCAAGGCCTGCAGGGAACCAGGGGGGCAGCATGCAGACGCAGTTGCGCTTGCCGCGGGCGTGAACGTCTTCTGTCATTTCCTTCAGGAAGTCAATAAGGCTGTCTTCGCGGAACTGAAGGACGTCTCGGGCTTGATCCTGCTGCATTTCATCAAAGGGGGCGGCGGGCATATCGTAGCCGAAACGTTGGCGGAACTTGGCGCAGCAGACGGGGCAGCGGCAACTCCAGTTGCTGAGACCGCCCTTTTCGAAGTAGAAGTGGGGCTCATCCCAGAAGATGGTGTCTACGGCGGTGTTGCAAACGGTTTCAATCCACTTGTGCATGTATTCCCTGAACTTGGGATTGCTGGGACAGGCTGCAACCTTGGGTTTCCCGTCTAGAGCAACCTGGCACATACTGTGGTCGCGGGCGGTCAATTCCGAATAGGCTTCTCCGCCAAACACGCGGCCGATTCCCCAGGGGTTCACGTAGACCTTCAGTCCGAGGTTGGCGGAACCGTCTACGATTTCCTTCATGGTGCCGTAATAATACTGCTGGTCTTCTTCACTCCAGGTGTGGAGTACTGCGTTGAATCCTGCGGCCTTGATGTCGGCCATGTCGGCAAGAACATGCTTAGGGGAGCGCACGCCAAAGTAGCTTACGCCTTTTACTTTTACTTCCATCATTTTCTTTAAGGTCTGACTTTTTAAGTCGGATGAAAAAATCTAATTGTTACTGGCCCATTGGGGGGATCCGTTACGGACCAGGACTAACTCCAGTGTCTTGTGCCATTCTTCTTCGCTGACCGGCTTGCGGATCCAGTAGAAACCGTTTTCTTCGCAATCCTTGTCGGGGAGGGGCATGGAGTCGGGGACCAGTTCCACAATCCAGGATTCGGGGATGCCGTCGTGAAGTTTCTTGCTGAAAATCAGGTTTTCGGCCTTGGGGCGGTCGGCATGGTCCAACACGATGAGGGCCGGGGATTCGCCAATAATCAGAGCCGATTCCAGAAGGTTCGTGGCATCTTCGATGGTATTGCAGGTGTAAAGGGTAGCATCTTCAGACAGTTCATCGTGCTCCAGCAGCCAACGGAATGTCCATTGGCTCAGCTTATCCAAGCTGCCTGGTGAAGACGGTGAAATGAAAAAAATGTGACCCATTGGCTAAAATGTAAAAAAAGATAAAGCAAATTGTTCCGAAATTGGCGATTTTCCTCCGTAAAAACTACATTGTTATTGGAATCAGGTATGAGGGCGGAGCCTGCGGCTCCCTTCAGCGGTGAGCAATGA
The DNA here is from genome assembly GCF_023373925.1 of Fibrobacter sp. HC4. Taxonomy (NCBI): domain Bacteria; kingdom Pseudomonadati; phylum Fibrobacterota; class Fibrobacteria; order Fibrobacterales; family Fibrobacteraceae; genus Fibrobacter; species Fibrobacter sp. HC4. The sequence goes on from NZ_JALCZV010000002.1 coordinate 38,037, forward strand.
GCCGTGAGCTAGATAATCGCGCCAAAGGCGCCTTACCTTAACTCAATACACATTGCTCGCAGCTCATCACTCTTTAACCTTTAAGCTATTCACTCTTCATTGTTAATTGCTATGCTCGATCTTGGTGAATTTCGTTTTATTGACGCTCTTTTGAAGGATGCCGCCCCCCTGGAGGAACGTTCTCCCGGTAGCCGTACTTGGCTCGGGGTGGGGGATGATGCCGCCATTCTTGACGGATGGCTTGCTACCAAGGACCTTTCCGTTGAAAACACCCATTTCCGTCTTGATTGGTCGACGCCGGAACAGGCTGTAGAAAAGCATATCGTTTCAAATGTTTCGGATATTTCCGCTATGGGCGGGCGTCCCCGTATCGCCTTGCTGGGGCTTTGCCTGAATCGTCATTGGTCTGACGAAATCAAGACTAGAGTGCGTGTCGCCCTGGCCGAGGGTTTTGCCAAGCGTGGAATTACCTTGATCGGGGGTGATACCGTTTCTGGCGAAGAGGGGGTGTTCTCCACAACTCTTCTCGGCGAATTGGCCGGAAGTAAACCTCTTCTACGCTCGGCGGTACAGCCTGGAGATAACTTGTATGTAAACGGAACTCTGGGCAAATCTGCTGCGGGGCTCTGGCTTTTGATGAATCATCCGGAAGACCGCGAAAAATTCCGATCCCTGGTGGAGTATCATCTGGCTCCCCGTATTTGCGAGAGGGCGGGGGCTGAGTTGGTAGGTCTACTGAACGGTGCGTCTTGTGCCTGTATGGATATTAGCGATGGGCTTTCTTCGGAATTGAATCACCTGGCATTGGCTTCCAGGGTGTCTATTGAAATTGACGAACTTTCCCTGCCAATTGATCCTGAAGTGGTGAAAATGGCTGAATGTTATGGTGTGAACCCTCTGGATTTAGTCCTGAATGGAGGGGAAGAATACCAGTTGTTGTTTGCCAATTCTAGCCCAATAAGTATATTTAATGGATATAATGATGGATTAGGCAAGGTCTACAGGATTGGTGTTGCCCGTGAATGGTCCGGGAATGACAATGTCTGCATGCTTTGCAAGAATGGAGCTAAAATGCCTGTTAAACCGCAGGCTTGGTCGCATTTATGATAAATGGTACTAAAATGAATGTGGGTCAGCTGTTGCTGCGTCAAGGTGTGCTTGACGAAGATCAGTTGGCCCATGCCATGGCGGAACACAAACGCACTGGCCTTATGCTCAGTAAGATTCTTGTTCGACTGGGCATGGTTAGCGAAGATACGCTAACGAGCATTTTGGGTGTGCAGATGCAGTCTTCCACCAAGATGCGTATTGGTGAAATGCTGATCGCTCAAGGTTATATCACCGATGAACAGTTGAACAAGGCTCTAGAAACTCAGAAGACCACAGGTAAGCGTCTAGGTCGTACCTTGGTGGATCTGGGCTTTATGCCCGAAGAACGTCTTATTGAAATTCTTTCTAGGCAGTTCGAAGTTCCTTACGTAAAGCTGGATACGTTTAGCATTGACTCCGAGGCCTACACTTACCTGCCTGAAGATATGTGTAAGCAGTACAAGGTATGTCCTTTGTACATGCAGAAGGGTGAAGACGGAATGGGTCAGGCCCATAGCATCCTGACACTTGCTATGACGGACCCCACCAACATGCGTACCATCAGCATCATCAAGTTCAAGGTGAAGATGGACGTGGACGTGGTGATGGCTTCCGATGCCGATGTGCAGAAGGCCATCGAACGAGTCTATGCTGGCCATGGTGGCGGCACCGAAGAATCTTTGGCAGACCTTATCGGTGATTCCAAGGATGGTGAAGAACTTGAGACCGTGGAACGCGGTCAGGGCAACCAGGAAGAAGAACTGAGTGACGAAGAAGGTCGCCAGGTCGTTAAGATCGTGACCACCTTGATTCACGAAGCTATTGCCCGTAAGGCTTCCGATATTCACCTGGAACCTCAGGAAACCTTCCTGAAGCTCCGCTATCGTATTGACGGTGACCTGCAGGTCATGTCTCCTATTCCGGCTCGTCTGATGCCGCAGATTTTGTCCCGTATCAAACTGCTTTCCAAGATGGATATTGCTGAAAAGCGTAGACCCTTGGATGGTCGTTTTACGGTGCGATACAAGGGTTCTGAAGTTGACCTTCGTGTGTCTTCATTCCCCATCTCTCTCCGTAAGCGCGGTGTCTGCGAAAAGATCGTTATGCGTATCTTGAACCCCAACTCCGGTCAGTTCCCGCTGAAGGATATGGGCTTCGATCCTCGCGTGCTCAAGCAGTTTATCGACGCTATTAACGCTCCTAACGGCATTGTGCTTGTTACTGGTCCTACGGGTTCCGGTAAGTCTACTACGCTTTACGCATCTATTGGTGAAATTCTTGATAGTACTATTAACATTTCTACCATGGAAGACCCTGTGGAATTGAATATCGACGGCGTCAACCAGGGGCAGATCAACAATGCGGCCGGGTTTACGTTTGCCGCGGGCATTCGTGCCTTGCTCCGTCAGGACCCTGACGTGATCATGATCGGTGAAATGCGTGACCAGGAAACTTCTTCAATGGCTATCGAAGCCGCATTGACGGGTCACTTGGTCTTTAGTACGTTGCATACAAACGATGCTGCTGGTGCATTCCCCCGTTTGCTGGAAATGGGACTGGAACCCTTCCTTGTGTCTACCGCTATCAAGGGCGTGTTGGCTCAGCGACTTGTGCGTCGTATCTGTAAGTTCTGTAAGGAACCGTATGAAATTTCCGAATCCCTCCGCGAAGAATTGCACTTGTCTCCGGATATGCAGTTCTATCATGGTAAGGGTTGCGATAAGTGCGACGGTTCTGGTTACAAGGGTCGTGCGGGTATCTATGAATTCCTGGTGCCTAACGAATCTGTTCGTAACTTGATCATCAAACGTTCTTCCGGTGACGTGATTAAGCGCGCCGCTATGCAGGAATGCGGAATGATTACGCTTCGTATGGATGGTATTTCCAAGGCTCTGCAGGGTATTACAACTCTGGAACAGGCTCTGGGTGCATCTACTGCCGACGATTAATAGTTCCGTAGATGTATTGCAAAACTTAGATGTCGGGACCCATGGGTCTCGACATTTTTGCTATCTTGCGAGTCCTAAAAAGTCAGGAGAGGTAAATGGCAAATATTGTGGACAATGGTGTGTTGGACCGGGAACTGAATCCGGAACAGGCTGCTGCAGCCAAGAAAATCCAGGGACCCATGCTGATTCTCGCTGGTGCTGGTTCGGGAAAAACCCGTTGCATTACCTATAAGATAGCCCATCTCGTTTCTGCCCACAATGTGGAGTCCGATCGTATTTTGGCGGTGACCTTTACCAATAAGGCCGCTCGCGAAATGAAGGAACGTATTCACAAGCTTCTGGATTGCAGGATGAGCTTCAGCTGGATGGGAACTTTCCATTCTGTTTGTCTTCGTCTGCTGAAACTTTGCCTGTCCAAGGAATCCGTAGTGGCCGCTATGGCCGGCTCGGGGGGTAGGTGGTACGACGGTAACTTCTCCATTTATGACGATGATGATCAAAAGCGTATCCTTAAAGAAATTCTTAAGGCTGACGGTGATGAAAATGTGGAAGCCGCTGATGTAAAAAAGGCTCACGCCGCCATTTCCAAGTTCAAGAATTCTATGATGGTGGTAGGGAACAGTACCTTGTTGCAGACTCCGGAAGTGGCTCGCAACAATGCTCAGTACCCTGACGAAGAAAAGTACGCCCGCTATTATACGGAATACCAGAAGAAACTTCTGGAATCCAATGCCATGGACTTTGACGACTTGCTGTTCAATACGGTGCTCATGCTGCAGAAGTTGCCCAATTTGGCGAATCAGCTGGCTACCCGTTTTCAGTATGTGGTTGTGGATGAATATCAGGATACCAACGATGTGCAGTATGAACTGCTGAAGTTGCTGATGAATGAACAGCACAATGTGACTGTGGTGGGCGACGACGACCAGAGTATTTATGGCTGGCGTGGTGCCAACATCAAGATCATCCGTAATTTCCATCGCGACTTTGCTCCGGTGACAATCGTCAAACTGGAACAGAACTACCGATCCACATCGAATATTGTCAGAGGCGCAGGGTCTGTGATCGCTCACAATATCCGTCCGCAGGAAATGCAGAAGAACGTGTTTTCCAAGCAGGAGGCGGGTGAGCTGATTCATGTTCGCCACTTTATGGACGATCGCTCCGAAGCTTCTGCCATTGCCGATACTATTGCCAAGGCCGGTCCTGAATCGTATGCCAAGACTGCGGTCTTCTATCGAACAAATTCCCAGTCCCGTTCTCTTGAAAAGGCTTTGAACGATCGACGCATTCCTTCTGTGATTTTTGGTGGAACGCGATTCTGGGACCGCAAGGAAATCAAGGACATTATTGCCTATCTGCGCGTATTGGCCAACGAACGTGATGACGCCGCCTACCTCCGTGTTATCAATACGCCTCCTCGTTCCATCGGTAAGACGACTGTGGAAACGGTCCTGGAAAAGGAACGTAATGGGGAAGGTTCCTTCTGGGAAAATCTGCTGGCCGAAGCCAATGGCCTTGGACGTACGGCTCCCAAACTTAAGGGATTTACAGACTTGGTTCTCGGTTGGAAGGCTTTGGTGGCCGCAGGCGAGACTCCGCTGCCCATCCTTGCCGAAAAGATTATCAATGACGTTGGCTATAAGGAATTCCTCCGTAAGGAAGATGAGATTACTGCTGACGAAAGAATCGCTAACTTGGATGAAATGGTTAACGCCATCCGTGAATTCGATGAAGAACATCCCGGTGCTACTTTGGATGCGTTCCTCCAGGATATTTCCCTTTTGACAGATGGCGACAAGAAGGTGGATTCTTCTAAGGGACAAGTTACCCTTATGACGATTCATATGGCCAAGGGCCTGGAATTCAATACGGTTCATATTGCGGGTTGCGATGAAGAAATTTTCCCGTTGATCCGAATGTCTTCCATGATGTCTGGATCCGAGATGAATGAACAGATGGAAGAGGAACGTCGACTGTTCTATGTGGGATGTACCCGAGCCGAAAAGAAGCTGTTCCTGTATCATGCGGAACGCAGGTTCTTCCAGGGGAATATCCGTCCCTTCGCCCCGTCCCGTTTCCTCAAGGAATTGGATCCGTCTGTTGTAGATTTTGTACCGTGTGAAGATTTCGGATTTGGTGGCGGTTTCAATAGCTTCAATCAGGATTACTCTCAGGGTGGTGGCTTCAGGGCTCCTCGCATGGGAAATCCTCCTCCGCCCATTCCTCGTCGTCCGGGAGCCTCTGGTAGCTTTGGCAGTCGTCCCAGTTCCGGTAGCTTTGGTGGCCGCAGTTCCGCACCTTCTAATTTCGGTTCACGCGGCTTTAGCGGTGGATTCAGTCGCCCTGGCGCTGTTCCCGATTCCATTCGCAAGAACGATAAGCGCATTGTCTACCGCAATCCGGTTTCTGTTCCCAAGCCTGCTCCTGCGGCACCCGCAGGCCCCCGTGTGGTGTACGACGAATTCAGCGAGAATCCGTTCCACCAGGGAGCAAAGGTTCGCCACATCAAATACGGTATCGGCGTGGTTCAGAAATCCTACGGAACTGGAGACAACGCCCGAGTGGACGTCCGCTTTGGAGACGGTGTCACGAGAACCATTATCCTGAAGTACGCATCGTTGGAAGTGGTCTAGAGGGTGAACGATTAACAGTTAATAGTGAAGAGTGGATGGTGGGCTGTGAGGGTATGTCATCCCGAGCGAAGTCGAGGGATCCAGGGACTTAGATACGAATTATGAGTTAAAGTAAGGCGCCTTTGGCGCGATTATCTAGCTCACAGCTCACTGCTGAAAGGAGCCGCAGGCTCCGCCCTTCTCACTCTTTTTACCGTCTACTACCGCCTTCCAACCGTCTACTTCCTACTACCTACTATCTACTTTTTTCTACATTGTTCCTGTATTTGATAAAAAAGAGGCTTTTATGCTTGAACGTGAAGAAGTATTGAAATTGGCTAAGCTTTCTCGCCTGAGTGTTTCCGAAGAGGAAATTCCGGCTCTGAAGGGTCATCTTGACAAGATGCTGAACCAGATGGAAGCTTTGAAGGCATTGAACCTTGCCGATGTCGAACCTATGACTGGTGTCGAAAATGGTGCTACCATTCTTCGCGAAGATGTTCCCATGCAGGGTTTCACCCTGGAACAGGCTTTTGCAAACGCTCCGGCCGTAGAAAACGACCACTTTGCTATTCCCAAGGTCATTGGCGGTTAATCTCTTCGATTTTTAGTCTATGACCGTGCATTGCATAGTTCCTGCCCGCATGGGGTCGTCTCGTTATCCCGGGAAACCCCTGGTCAAGATAGCTGGCAAGGAAATGATTGTACGCACCTTGGAACGGGCCCGTGATGCGGGCTGTTTTGGGACGGTGGTCTGTGCTACTGATTCTGAAGTCATTGCCGATGTAGTGACCAGGGCTGGTTTTGAATGTGTCATGACCGGTCCTGCCCAGACGGGGTCTGATCGTGTGGCTGAGGCCGCTTGCAAGCTGGGACTTGACCTTGTGGTAAACTTGCAAGGGGATGAACCGCTTGTGGAGCCTGCTTTGCTGGCTCAGGTGGCTAGGGAACTGGAATGTCATCCTGATTGCTGGGTGACGGTTGCCTGCCCCCTTAATCCTGCCGAACATCACTTGAACACCGTGGTGAAAGTCCTGGTGAAAGATGGTGTGGCTCTTGATTTTACCCGTGATGTAGACGAGCGATGTCTCGCCACAGCAGATCAGTTATCTGCGGAGTGGTTCCAACATCAGGGTGTATATGCTTATTCTCGGGCTTCCCGCGATGAATTCGCTGCTCTTCCTCAATCCAGCGTTGAATTGGAACGCTCTTTGGAACAGATGCGTATTATTAATTGCAGGACCATACGCATGGTTAAAAGTCCTTATATCTCCATTTCTGTAGATGTACCATCGGACGTGGCTGCCGTAGAGGCTCGTCTAGTCCCTTGATTTTTTAGATTCAGACCCTCGCCTTACGAGAGTTCTTATGAACGGACCAGAAAAAAAGATGGTTTTTCTGTCTTTTGTCCTTTTTGTCATGGGAATCGTTTACCGATTCTTGCCTTGGGGACTTCCTTCGATCGATACGTTCCAGGTCGGAGATCCTGTAGTCATCGCGAATGTTGAAGATTCAACTCATAGGGAATTACGCGGAGAACCGGTTGAAAAAACGGTTTTTGTTGCAGACAAAATAAAAGACAATTCTCAAAAAATGTCCAAAAAGAAGCCGCCAAAAGTTCAATTTCCCATACCGATCAATTCGGCGGATTTAGATATGCTTTGTGCCTTGAAGGGGGTTGGTCCGAAGCTTGCCGAAAAGATTATTGCCCAAAGAGAGTCCTCTGGCCCCTTTAAAAGTGAAAAAGACCTGAAAAAAGTGCCTGGAATTGGCAAGAAAAAGTTGGAGACCATACTGCAAGGGGTAATTTTTGATTAATTTTTTACATGGAAAACTTTTTGTAAGTCATTGATAGTATGAGTGATAAGAAATTATACATGGGTATCGAGGTGGCTGACGCCTCCCTGAAAGTTGCCGTTTTTGATGTGGATGAACGCCGCGTTCTGAAGACAGCTATTCTCGAGACTGAAACCAGCCCTCTGGATGACGTTTTTGCTTTTGAATCCGTCCTCGAAGGTTGGATGGAATTTGCGAAGATTGAATCCGTAGATGCAGTTTCGGTTACCGTTCCTGCATTCAGGTCTATTGTCCGTCAGGTGTTTGTTCCGGCTGAGGCTGCCAAGACTCTGGACGAATACCTGAAGTGGTACGTTTCCCTGATTACGAATGCTGATCCTGGTGCCTATATCATCGATTACCAGGTCTTGAGCGGAAGCGAATCGCTGGGCTTTACCGTCATGCTGATTGCGGTCCGCCACCAGTGGGTGGACAACATGCGCAAGGGCTTCCGTAACAAGTCCCTCGCACCGAAGTCCCTGGACGTGGATGTTCTTTCTGTAATGAACCTGATGGCCTTTGCAGAAAACATGACTGAACTGGAATGCGTTATTAAGGCTGACTACGCCGGTGTGACGCTGATTTGGCTCACCAAGGATAATCTGCAGGCCCTGCGTTGTGTCTCTACTCTTCCCCTGGTAAACAAGACTAAGGAAGAAGCTTACAAGATCCTTGTCGAGGGCATTGTCGAACAGATTAAGGTTGCCCAGGAAGAAAATTCTGCCATTGTCACCAAGAATGTCAATCTTTGCGGTGAAATGGCTCTGGACCCCGAATTCATGGTATGCCTCAGAAAGGCTCTTCCGGATTGTCTGCTCACATCCATGGATTCTTTCTCCAACATTAGACTTCCGGTGGAAGCTGAAGATTCCGCTGCCGTATTGAGTTGCGCCGGTGCCATTGGTGCTGCCCTTTACGCATTGGAGGGCGTATGATTCATTTGAACTTGATTGATGCCGCTGAACGACTGACTATAGTCGAGTCCGTTTCTCCGGTTCACGTTACCAGTATCGACGAACTGAAGAAGAAGAGCCGCAAGAAGGCTCTTACGGTTGCCGTTGCCGCTCTGTTTGCCATTGTTGCTTTCAGTGCCTTCCTCAGCATTTGTGGCGTTCCCGCTCCTCTGCAGGGTATTTTCCCCGAGGCTTACTTGTCTCTGATTGGTGCCGAAGATGCAAGCCGCACCGCACTTGTCATGGGCAACGGACAGCGGACTTCCGCAGGTGGTTCGTTGGAAGCTCAGGCTGCTGCACAGGCTGCCGCCCTGCGTTACCGCGACAATATGACCGCCAAGCAGGTCGTGGGTGAAATCAATCCTCAGGCTCTGTTTAACAACAAACGCACGGATTACAATTCCTACCTGCCTCTCGAAAAGGTTTCCTTCCAGAAGTCTTCTCTGGGTCAGTTCGTTGCTTTCATGAATTCGGCAACTCCCGAAGACGTGGGCTTCTCTGACTGTATCTACCAGGCTCCCAACTACTTCTATGTTCGTGGTGTGGCTGCTAAGCCTGCTTCTCAGCGCAGCTTCCTGGATCGCATCAAGACGGTTAGCTCCAACTTTAGGACTCCGCCTCTGCCGGAAAACGCTCCTGCAACCGACATTACCGCCTTCGGTCAGTACAACGTAGAGAATGTTAACCTGAATTCTGTCAACAAGTTTGTTTCCGCTGCTGAAGTTGCCAACGAAGTCAAGGCTATAAAGACCTTGGGCTCTACCAACAAGGTAACGTTCAATGGATTCGAAAAGCCTGTTGTTGAAGATTTCGGTGTCTACAAGCGTTTTACCTATCAGGTAACTACTTCTGCTGACTTTAGCGATCTGCAGGCATTTGTCGCTGCCTTTAGCGCATCTCCCATCCGCATGGGCGTTCCGTCTGTAGAAATGAAGTTTGCAAGAAAGGACTTGCTGACTGCCATTCGTTTCGAAATGTTCGTGATTCCGTAATTGGGTTGAACTCATGCCCATTCGCATCACAGGTGGAAATCTGAGGGGACGCAATGTTCCCTCTCCGGACACATCAAAAACTAGACCTACAGCCTCCCGCACGAGGGAGGCCCTCTTTAATATTCTTCAGGGCGTAGAAAATTTCCGTATGCTGGATCTGTTTGCGGGAACCGGTATCATGGGAATCGAAGCCTTGAGTCGTGGCGCCGCCAGCGTGATTGCTGTAGAAATGGCTCATGTGCAAGCCCGCCTGGTGCAACAGGCTTACAAGGCCTTGAATCTTGAATCGAAGTTGACTTTGCTGGAAAGCAATGCCCTGACTTTGTCCAAGGAAACCTTTTGCGAGGAAGAAGGCTTTGACCTGATTTACGCCGATCCTCCTTTCAAGAATATGGATTACCCGGATTTGCGCCCTTTCGTTGATTGGCTGAATCCTGGTGGCGTGGCGGTGTTCGAGGCTCCCACCAAGAATTTACCGGCCTGGGTCAAGGAATCCGAAGAAGCGGGTGAGGCCTCTGTCCGAAAGTATGGCGAATCCTCCCTGGTCATTTTCCGCAAGGCTCTTTAATTGGGGTAGAAATGTCCGAGAAGAATGTTGCTACATCTAGAGTGGCGGTCTTTGCGGGATCCTTTGATCCCTTTACTTTAGGTCATTTGGATATCGCTGAAAGGGCCTGCAAACTTTTTGATGAATTGTGGATACTGCTGGCGGTAAATACCTCCAAGAAGTATATGCTGGCTGGAGACTGCCGTGAATCTCTGGTACGGGAAGCTGTTGCCCATTTGCCCAACGTAAAGGTGGCTTCCTACGAAGGTCTTACTGTAGACTTCATGAAGTCTGTCGGGGCCCAGTTCCTGGTTCGCGGAATCCGTAACGGTATGGACCTGGATTTCGAGCAGAGCGTCTCCTGGAACAACAAGGTGCTTTACCCGGATTGCGAAACCGTGCTGCTTTCCAGCAAGCAGGAACATCTGGCTATTAGCAGTACCGTGGTCCGTGAAATCGTAAAATGTGGAATCGCTGATACCGCTGAAGGTGTCGAGACTTTAAAGAAGTTCCTGCCCGAAAATGTAATTCGGTTTATCACAAAGTCAGCTGTGTGAATTTGCTATTTTTCGTAGTGAAAATTCTTTCGACAATTTATTGAATAGGTAATGTGAAATGCGACCGTTTAGTTTTTTGCCTAAGGTTTTGCGAGTTCTGCTCCTGATCAACGCTGGTGTTTTTGCCGCAGCCTTTGTTCTGGGTGGTGTGCTAGGCTTGCAATTGAACATTCCCGGTGTTGGACCGGGCAATCTTCGCGACTATATCACTTATTTTGGCGCCTATTTCCCCACGGTTCCGTACGAAGCCTGGCGCTATGTGACTTACATGTTCGTCCATGTGGATTTCTGGCATTTCCTGTTTAACATGCTGATGCTCTGGATGTTCGGTTCCGACGTGGTGGACATGATGGGTTCGAAACATTTTACGGGCATGTACATGTTCTGCGGAATTTTTGCTGCAGTGTTCAGCCTGGTTATGTGTGTACTGGGCCTGACCAATAATCCCATTATCGGAGCCTCTGGCGCCTTGATGGGGCTGTTCGTGGCCTACTATAAGTTCTTCCCCAACCGTGTGATTCTCATGTTCATGTTCTTCCCCATGCGAATCAAGTACGCCATGTGGTTTATGGTGGGTATCGACGTGTTCATGGCTCCCTCCGGAGATGGCGTGGCTCACCTGGCTCATTTGGGCGGTGTCGTTGGTGGCTTTATCTATATGCATTTTTACGAACGTGGCTTTGGCAAGATTGGTGATCTTGCCGACAAGTTTGAACGCGCCGCCCGCAAGGCCCGCGGCCCTAAGTTCAAGATGAATGACGGTGGCCGTGCGGAATCCAGTCGCAGTTCCCGCAAGTCGGACGAACCCTTGGAAGGTGAAGTTTTCTATGTAGACGAAAACAAGCGCATGGACGAAATCCTGAAGAAGGTGAACGAAAGCGGAATCAATTCGCTGACGGACTCTGAACGTAAATTCCTTCTGGATGCAAGCGAAAAGCTTCGCCGCCGTCGGTAGTTTTAAAAATGCGGGTCTCTGTACCCGCCTTGTTTTTTAAAGGTTGAACGAACTCATATGACTAAAAAAATTCTTGGTATTGGAGCTGCCCTGGTTGATGTCTTGGCCAATGTCAGCGAAGAATGGATGGCTGCACAGGGTGTTCAGAAGGGTGGCATGAATCATGTGGATTGGCCCCAGATGGAAAAGTTCCTGGGCGAGTTGAAGAATCCCATTCGCGTTCCTGGCGGTTCTACCTGCAATACCATGGTGGGTATTTCGAAGCTGGGTGGCGATTCCGCCTTTATTAGCCGCGTGGGTGATGACGAACTGGGTCGACTGTTCCAGAATCATCTGAAGTCTCACAATGTGGAAAATCGTATGGGTCTTTCTGACGTGGCTACGGGTTGCGTCTTTAGCGCGGTGACTCCCGATGCCCAGCGTTCTATGTGGACTTTTTTGGGTGCGTCTAACGATATGAAGTCTGAGGTTTTCTGCCCGGAACTGTTTGATGGCGTCTCCCTGATTCTTGCGGAAGGTTATAGCGCCTTCGATACCGAAAATTTCAAGAAGTGCTTTACCTTGGCCCGTTCCCTTGGTGTTGAAACCGCTCTGGATTTCAGTTCCTTTGGGGTGGTGGATGCCTGCCGCGGCTTGTTCGATGAACTCTTCGAAAAGAAGATGATCGATATCGTGATTGCCAACGAAGACGAAGCCTTCGCCTATGCCGGTGTCAAGGAAGAGGCCGCTCTTGAAGTTCTTGCCAAGAAGGCCAAGGTGGCTGTGGTTAAGATCGGCAAGCGTGGCGCCTTGATTGCCAAGGACGGCGTGGTGACTCGTGTGGAGGCTGGTGCTGCCAAGGCCATTGATACCACCGGGGCAGGCGACCTGTGGGCTGCCGGTTTCCTTTATGGCTATATGAATGGCTGGGATATGGATCGTGCCGGTAAGTTGGGTAGTGTTGTTTCTAACGAAGTGGTGCAGGTCATGGGTGCCATGATTCCTGAAGAGGGGTGGAAACGCATTAAGTCAACGGAATTGTAGTCTTTTTTACGAAAATTCGGCTGATTTAATCACTCTTTGTAAAAGACAGTTTACGGACTGTCTTTTTTTGATATATCTTTAGTGGTAGTAAAATTGTGTTTTGGAGGCTAAAATGAATCTGGCCAAAAAAGTTTTGTTTGTTGGAATGCTGCTGGGTGTGTCTGCCTGGGCTGACGAATCCATTTATGTTCGCAATGTGTGCGATACTTTGCTTCATAGTTCGTTTCCCAAGGTGACTTTGAAGATGGCCTATATGGATGAGACCTTGTGGAAAGGTAGCAAGGATTTGAAAACGGCTACTTCTGTCACGCAAACTCGTCATGAAGATATTTGGACTTTAAAGCCTTCTCGAAATACCAAGTACAATTTCCCGTATACGGTAACCGCTGCCTGTAGTGAAACTTATTCCAACGACTATAAGTATTACTCTTGGTTGAGTTCGAGTTCCTCTGGAAGGTGGGAGCAAGGTTCGAGTGACTATGCTACGGTTATTTTGGATATCCATGGCAATAAGATGAATGGTTATGATTCTACCAATACCAATAATCTTCTGGTGTTTGTGGAGGACGACTTTCCTGAAGATGGATCTTATCGTTCTGGAGAAATTCTTGCGTCTAAAACCTATGAATTCCAGTTTGACTGGTGGTATGCTTCTGTAGCCTATTACCATGTCACTAGAAGGGATACTGTTGTTAAGGGTGGTGAGACCAAGGTGACTACCGCAGGTAAGTATTACTTTGGTGAAAGTGTTGGCATGGATTCTGTAACGGTTGTTGATCAGGCTAAAAAGGCTGTTGCAATTCCGGATTCAATTAAGGACGTGACATTGCAAGTAGTTCATGGCATATTCATGGACGAACGGAAGATCGGGTTGAGTAGTTCTACCGAAAATGAAGTTTCATCTTCTTCCCAGTCTGCGGAGCCTGCATCTTCTGAAAATGAAGTTTCATCTTCTTCCCAGTCAGTGGAGCCTGCTTCCTCTGAAAATGAAGTTTCATCTTCATCCCAGTCTGCGGAGCCTGCATCTTCTGATGACGAATATGGTCTTACATCTATTGCAAACTTGAAGTCTGTTCCAAAATTCTCGGGAAGCCGTTTGCAGGTGCGCCGTCTAGATGGTTCCTTGGTTGCTCCTGGTGACGCCATGGTGCCTGGTGTTTACTATGTAAAGGGTGCCAATGGTATTTGGAAAAAGCAGATGGTTCTTCCGCGATAGTTCCAAAACTCAAATTCTTCAGTTTGCTATATTGTAAAACATGAAGAATTTGATTGCCTCTATTTTTGCAGTCGTCGTTCTTTCGGCGACTTTTCTTTTTGCCCAGGATTCCGCTGTGGTTGCACCTGTCGCCACTCCGGCTGAGCCTGCTGTTGTTGAACAGGCTGCTCCTGCAGAAGTTTCTGCCGAAGATGAACTGAAGCGTGAAATCGCTGTCCGTGATTCCGTGATGGCTGTTCGCGATAGTTCCTATTCTGTAGAAAGGGATTCCTTGAAGAAGGCTCTGGAAGTGGAACAGGCCAAGAGCGCCAACTGGGAAAAGAGCTACAATACTGCCAAGCAGAACAACGAAGTTTGCGCCCAGGCCTTGAGCGTTTCTATCGGCGTTAATGAAAAGAAGAAGGAAAAGGAAAATATGGACCGTCAGCAGGCCGCCATGATGACTTCTACTTCTTTTATGGGCGGTCTCGGTCTCGGTATGTTGCTGTTCTGGTTGATTTTCGACTAGAAATTTAAAGGGTGTCTGGAATGGTTCGTCTAAATTTTATCTTGATACCGCTGTTGCTTGCTGCGGGGATTAGCTGCGCCAAGAAGGGTGGCGATTCCCAGGAGACGTCTGTTCTTAGACCTCTTTCCCGAATTGAGCTGAAATCTGCCGAGATTTCTGCCTACATGCCTCAAAACAGGTTGCTGTTCTCTGTGGGCGATTCCAACAATATGGATGTCGTGGACTTGGCTGATCCGACGAAGCCTGTGGTTAAAAAAACATTCTCGCTTGATGGGGAAGCGACAAGTGTTTCTATTCATGGAAACTTGATTGCCTCTAGTTTGCTTGCGGACCCGGCTTGGGAAGATGGTTTTGTTGAGCTGATGCAGTACGTGGGGGAGCAACCTGAGGATTCGTCTGTGGTGGGGGGCGTCAAGAAAATCGGGACGTACAAGGTATGTAGTCATCCGGATATGATTACGTTTACCCCTGATGGAAAGGCGTTGCTAGTGGCTTGCGAAGGCGAACCTAGCGAAGATGGTAAAATCAATCCTCCTGGCGGTGTTGCCATTGTAAGTCTTGATGATGCCACCTTTATGGATATTTCTCCTGTGGTGACCGTGGTTCCTTTTGACGATGTGGATGTGGAACCGGAATACATTACAGTTTCTAAGGATTCTAAATGGGCTTGGGTCAGCTTGCAGGAAAACAACGCCATTGCCCGCATCGACGTGATCGGCAAGAAATTGGATGGCGTGTTTGATTTAGGCTATGTGGATCATTCCAAGGCCGGGTTTGGACTGGATGCCATCAAGGATGGCAAGATCCGTATTGAAAATGCGTTCATTAGGGGACTCCGTCAACCTGATGGAATTAAGGCCTTCGAAACGGAAAGTTCAACTTTTGTCGTGACAGCAAATGAAGGTGCCGATGTCAAGAATTTTGACGAATCAAAAATTTGCGGCAATGAAGAAATGTGCAAGGTGAAATTTGGCTCCCGTTCCATTAGCGTGT
This sequence comes from Fibrobacter sp. HC4, assembly GCF_023373925.1. Classification (NCBI taxonomy): domain Bacteria; kingdom Pseudomonadati; phylum Fibrobacterota; class Fibrobacteria; order Fibrobacterales; family Fibrobacteraceae; genus Fibrobacter; species Fibrobacter sp. HC4. The sequence continues at coordinate 53,270 of NZ_JALCZV010000002.1, forward strand.
TTGATGGTTTTTCGGGTAAGTTGATTTGGGATTCCGGAGATGCCCTGGAAAGGGAATTTGCCAGAAAGTATCCCAAATGTTTTAACTGGAATTCCAAGAAGGGAAAACGTAAGGCTGATGCCCGCAGCGATGATAAGGGCTGCGAACCGGAAAATATTGTAATCGGTACTGTAAATGGCCGCCGTCTAGCCTTCGTTGGATTGGAACGGATGAGTGGTGTTGCTGTTTTTGGCTTGACCAGCATTGGCACGGAGCATGTTGCTCCGAAGCTTGTTGAATATACCATGGATCCTGAAGATCGCGGTCCTGAAGGTATGCTGTTTATTGATGAGAAGAACAGCCCCCTTGTGGGAACTCCCATTCTGATTGTCAATTACGAATACAGCAAGTCGCTGGTGATTTATACTATCAAGTAGTTCGGGGTCCGTGGCCTAGAGAACGGATTCCGGCCAGGGATGCTTGGGGTATCTGCCGCGAAGTTCCTTGCGGACTTCGGCGTAGGTGTTCTGCCAGAATCCTGTTAAGTCCCAAGTTTTCTGAATGGTTCTGAAGTTTGGGGCAAGAATATCGTAGCGGACCTTCAACTTTCCGTCGGCAATTTTATGTTCGCCTCGCAACTGCATCAAGTCTTCGATGCGGGCGGAAACTTCTACGAGAACGCCTTCAGCACTTTGGGTAACGAGATTGCTGCCGGGGGTTCCCGGTTCCGGTGCTTCAACTTCCTGATAACTGTAGCGAGCTTTCTTGCCGTTGGGGAGAATGTAATGGTCGGGGAAGGTCTTGTGAAGCCATTGCAACATGGATCGTCCGAAGTAGTCTTCAAGAATGGCGCGGTAGCGGTCTTCGTTCAGGTCGCGTAGCAGGAAGATGCCGTTGGCGAATTCATCAAAGATCAGTTCCATATCTTCTTCATTGAATTCAGGAAGGCTGAATTCTGGATACAGTTGTGCGGCCAGTCGCATCTTGATTAGAAGAGTCTGCAGATTTTCTGTAAGGTAACGCCCGGTCCAGTTTTCCTTTTCCAGCTTTTCTTTCCAGGCGCTGACGGTCAGTTCCTTTAGCTGATCAAGAACGGCGGGGGAGGCTTCCTGAGGGAGAATTTCCCGTTCGACTGTGCCGCGGATTTCCTTTCCGATAAAACGTTCCTGGCCACTACGCCAAATGAGTTCGTAGCGGGCTTCTTCGTCCTCGTTTTCTAGAAGACTTCTAGGAACGGGAACGTAAAGGTTTAGACGGAGTTCCGTCTTGGTGCCTGCAGCGGCGCCAGAGCTGGTGCGGAGCATGGTCATGGCCAGCAATGCAAAGGGCGGTTCCGGATGTTGCAGGCGGATGACATTCTGGTTGGGAAGCTTATAGGATCCGTTACTGGACGTGGGGGAGGCAAGCCTATCGGAGTAGGCCTTCATTAGCATCTGGATGGTTTCGGTTTCGTTGTCTGCGCTTTTCTTGAAGTTCTCCTTTTTGCAATAGTCTTGCAACTGTCGTAGCGTTAGTGAAACTTCGCGGGGAGTGTTGTTGCCGTGTCCAGAAGAATCGCCTGCCAACATCAGTAGGTTGGTGGGCTGCTTGTTCTTTTGCAACGCTTCTGTGCCGCCGTGAATCCATGCCATTGCAGACAAAGTTAAATTACTGATTCCTGCAGGCTTGGACTTGATTAAAACGTAAGCCAGCTGAACATCGGAAAGGGGGGACTGAACGGCCTGCAGACCCAATTCCGTAATTCCATTTTCGTCGACCATGTCCAATTCTTGCAGAAGTTCCTTCGCGACGATTTCTCGTTTTTCGGGAATAGCCGTCGGCAGAACCAATCCATTCTCGCCTCTAGTTCCTTCTCTCTCGTCTAAGAAACGTTCCAGTGCGGACTTCTGTAACAAAAATTCGGAAGGTTCAATTTGGGTAACTTCGGGAATGATTCCGCGGGGCATTCTGTTTTCTGATTCTTCGCTCCACAGTCGGATGCAGGCTCCGTTCTGTGTACGGCCTGAACGTCCGGAACGCTGGATGGCATTCTGCATCGAGATGGAGGCGGTGCGTAGTACGTTTACTTTCTGGCTGTCGTCGTATTCGGAAATTCGTTCCACGCCGCTATCTACCACGCCGCTAACGTTGGGAACGGTGATGGAGGTTTCGGCAATATTGGTGGTAAAGATGACGCGGGGGCGTTCCGTTTCTTCGAAGATTCTGTCTTGAACATCACGTTCCTGACCGCCATACAGATCTAGAAATTCTGCAGCATTGCCCATGGATTCTTCGGCTGCAGTGTGGCATTTAGAAATTTCGGCTTTACCGGGGAGGAATACCAGTGTGGTTTTCCAGACGTTGCTGCGGTACAGGGACTTGAGGGCCTTGACCACTTCACTTTCGAGGGAGGAACCTGCTAATGGGGTTTGATGTAAAATCTGGACCGGATAAAGAGGGTGTCCCAATTCCAGACATTTTACGCCTAGGGCATTTTCCATTTCTTCGCGATTCAGCTTTGCTGACATGACCGCAATTCGCGGAACTTTATCACTGTTCTTTTCTCGTCTTTCGTCTTTCGTCTGTAGTCTAAGCAGGTAGCTGAACAGCAAATCCATGTCCGACTTGCGCTCGTGGTATTCATCGAAAATAACCCATTCGGCGTCCATTTTCCCGTGGAGAAGTTCCTGCAGAAAGTTTCCGTAGGTCTGGAACAGAATGCGGGTTTCTGCGCTTTTGCAGGTGTCCTGTCTGAATTGATAGCCTACGGTCTTGCCACAAGGTTCGCCGTGTAATTTTGCGGAATACTGGGCCAGGGAAAGAGCAGCGATGCGTCGGGGCTGCAGTACTACCACACGACCTGTACAATGCTTCGAAAGGAACCAGGGAATATATAGGGACTTGCCGGAACCGGTGGGCGCTTCAACCAGTAGATTTCTGGTTTGGTCAATCGCTTCGATCAGTTTGGATTCTTCTTCGGCAATGGCAAGGTCTTTGTATGTTCGGAACATCTTGTTTCGTGCGGTTGAATTTTGAAGTCTGCTTTAAATGCTTATGAAAAAAGCGCGACCTTGATCGCGCTTAATCTTTATCCTTTAACCTTTAATCTACTAGGCCTTGGGGAAGCGGAGCTTTTCGCCGGTGGCGACATCGTTGTAAGGCTTCTTGCCGGCCTGGAACTTCTGGTTAATGACCAGGTTGTCGATACGGCGGCGGAGGCCCTGTTCAGTCTTGCAGAAGAAATAGGCAACCTGTGTGGTGCCCGGCACCAGGAACATGGCCAACTTGTACTTTTGCTTGACGGCGTTGCGGAACAGCTTCAGGTCTTCCTTCTTGGGGATGACGTAGGTGGCGCCTTCCTTGACTTCGCAGATCATGTCGGCATCTGCCAGCAGGGCATGAGACTTCTGCTTGAGGGCGGCGAAGTTGGGCTCGGTTGCCTTCTTGATGGTTTCGAGACTGAATGCTCCACCACCTTCCTTGAGGGCCTTGCGGAGTCCGCGAATTGCGAAGACTGCAAAGACGATAATGACTAGTGCGATAAGATAGGGCCAATTGTTGGCAAGAAAGTCTAACATAAAAACCTCGGGTTTTCTCCTTGACGAAGCCAAAGATAGAAAAAATGAAATGTGTTTTTTTATCTTTGTACTATAAATTTGAGGATTTGTGAAGATAGTTCTTGCCCCATTACACTTTTTGGAAGCCTTGCTGCTTTTGTTGGCGCTTTTTTTGATGGTCCCGTCTGTTGGTGCTGTCTGTGTTGATGGGTCGATTATCAAGAAAATAGAACTGGGTGGTCTAGAACATACAAATGAACGCGTGGTGCTGCGTGAATTGCAGAATCGTGAAGGCGAACCCTTTTCTACAGAGAAATTTGAGTCTGAAAAATTAAAACTTCAGGATCTGGATTTATTCACAGAGATTTCCGCAAACTGTGAAAGTGCCGATAATGGCGGCGGGATGGTCCTTCATTATTCCTTCAAGGAAATTTTCCGCTGGATTCCCGCTCCGGCGGGGAAGACGACTGACCGCGACGGGCTCATGATCGGCCTTGCCTTGGCAAATCTCAATGTGCTTGGTGAGGACATTCGTGCCGAGGTCCAGTACCGTACTGCAATTGACCCGATTTTTGAAAGCAACGAATATGCCTTCTATGCAAGTTCGCCGTACTTGTTTGGACTCCCGGTGGGCTGGAATTTCGAATTCTTGCGGACCGATAGCTGGGATGACTTGCGTTCCTTTCAGGACGATAGCTACCTGGCCGATCTGGATGTAGAATATCAGGTGCTTTCCCGACTTTCGCTGCTGGGAACGGTGGCGGTTCGTTATTTGGAGAAGGCTGCGTGGCTTCCCGAAGCGGGCCTTGGCTTTGCCTTTGATTTCCGCGATAGTAAACTGGACAGCCGCAAGGGTGTGTATTTTGAGTACATGATGACTCACGTAGGCTATGGAGACGATCATGATGCTGATTGTACTGTGGAAAGCTGTGACGGCATGGGCGGCGAGAACTACTGGGAACTGCTGACGGATGCACGCGCCTATTATACGGCATGGCGCTTTATTACTGGGGCTACGGCTCTTGTTCGTATTCGTCCAGGCGATGTAGAACGTTACGATTATTTCTATCATGGCGGAACCAATACCTTCCGCGGACATGAAGCCGACAGCAATAGTTTAGGCGTCCACGAGGCTCTTCTGACTTTGGAAGAACGTTTTGTGTTGCGCGAACGTAAGGCGGCTTCTCTCTGGGGAATCAATTTCTTCTATGGTTTGCAGCTGGTGGCTGGCCTTGATGGAAGTCTGCTTTGGGACAAAGGTTCGCCAAGCTGGAAGAACTATGAAGGTGCCGTTTACGGTGGCCTGCACTTGGTGATTCCCGCCTTGGACCGTGTGCGTTTTGAAGTAGGCTATAGCCCTGACCGTAAGGAACCTAAGTTCTATTTCGGACTTTTCGACAAGACGACTTCTGCCCGCTGGCGCAGTCGATAATTTCTTGATTTACGATTTATAAAATTTTTTTTATTTTATTTCAAAAAATTAGGAGTAGAAAATATGAACTTAAAATTTATCCTGTCCATTGGCGCACTTGCTTTATTTGCTGCCTGCGGTGATGATTCCTCTTCCAACTCTTCTGCAGATCCCGTAAAGAACGATGATCCCATGTCCATCTTCGAAGTCCGTAAGCCGGATTCCGTGAAGGTTTCCTATACCGACGAAGATGGCAAGCCTGCTTCTGAAAAATTCATGCAGCAGGATTGGATTTGCACTTTTAACTACGAAGGTGAAGATGGTTACTTCTACATTCAGTCTTCTGTAGACGAAGCGAAAATGTTCATGTCTGTTGTTCCGGTTTCCTCTGAAACTGAAAAAGCTGAGCTTTATGTGAATGGTAAAATGGTGCCTGTTTCTAAGGCCGAGTATAGCTGGGGTGGAAACCATCATAACGATAACATCTCCTTTACCTACAAGGACAAGGTGTTCAAGTTTTACCACTCTTCCTTTGGCTTTGGATGGCGTTCTTGCCAGGAAATGGACTGTCTGCAGGTTTTCAAGGCTGACGGTGAAACTGAAATCAAGGATGGTTGCACTTCAGAACGCTCCTTGCCTGTTGTCTGTAGAAATGTTGATGAAAAGGGCCGCGTAAGTAGCTTTGATGATACTTTTGAAAAGTGCCCTGGTGATTTTGATGATTAATCTGAAAAAATATCGTAATTGTTTTATGGCCACTTTAAGCGCAGTGGCCTTTTTTTCGGCTTGTTCCGATGACAGTTCTTCTTCGGTGAACGAGGAATTTTCTGGTCTGCATATTAACGCTTCTGGTGCGAAACTTGAGAGTTTTTTTGTCGGAGTCGATGAACAGCAAGTTTTATGTCCGGAATCGGATAGTGACAATCTGAAGTGTACTTCTTCGGGTGTCTCTATTTCCTTTGACGTAGGCGATTCTGCCGATGTGGTGGTGAAGGCCTGGGGAAACGAATTCTTTGCCGGAAAGCTGGGCGCGGACAGGGATCGTAATATCGATGTTTCCTTGAGTCGCCTTGACGAATTCAAGAATACTGCAGATGAAGCTTCTGGATTTACTGCTGATGAAGGTTACGATGCTTTCTTGAAGAAGGCTTATAAGTCGTCGACTGAAATTGGCCGAAGCTACCTGGTCAAATTCATCATTACGGATTTTGATTCCAAGAAGCCTGTGCTGCATTTGCAGAATACCGGCAAGCATTCTCTGCATTATGAATTTGCAAAGAAGGTGCTGAAGGATTCCCGTAGCTTGTCGGAATTTGAAAGCGATGTTTATTACAGCACGAAAAAGAAGACTGTGGCTGGAACGTTAGTCTATTATGCGGCTCAAGATTCCATGATCGCCCTGACGTTCTTCCCGACAGACAAGATTAGTGCAGAACTGGTGGCGAAAACTCATCGCATTATTGAATCCCGTCTGCAGTTCCTGAATGTGGGAACAAAAAAGAATCGCCTGTATTATATGCCGTCGGGTAGCGTGGCCGAATCTGCGGCCGAAGATTACGCTGATGAATTTAAACGGTTAGACGTTCCCGTGTACACTCATGCCCAAATCTTTGGAGACGTCAGTCTTCAGATTATGAATACGGGTGTCGCTTACGGTACTCTCAGAAAGTTTACCGCCGATGAACTGGATACGGCTATTGTTTCTTCCCATGATATTTTAATTCTTGAAACCCTGCCTGCCGAAATTCCGCTGGTGGCTGGCGCTATCAGCAAGGATGCCCAGACTCCGCTTTCTCATGTGAACCTTGCGGCCAAGGCTCGTAAGACTCCCAACATAGCCTTTAACGGGCATGAACTGCCGGACTCCCTTCTGGCTCTTTGCGATAGCCTGGTGAAGCTGACGGTCAGCACCGCGTCCTATACCGTAGAAAAGACGACCTTGAAAGAAGCTAAGGAATATTGGGAAAGTCTCAAGAAAGAAAAGACGATCCTCTCTTATGACTTGAGCGAAAAGGGATTCCCCGATTTCAAGGATCTTGGTTTTAATTCTGCGGGATTCGTAGGCGTCAAGGCAGCAAACCTGGCTGAACTTCAAAAGTTTATTCCCGAAAATTCTCCTGATGGTTTTGCGGTACCGTTCTATCATTACGATAATTTCATGAGCTATGCCCAGGTGACGGAATCTCTTTGCCTTCGCTCTCAAAAGGATTGCAAGAAGGAAGGTCGCTCTTCTGAAATTTGCGATTACATCGAGACACTGTGCGAGTCTGCAGTCAAGGACGATTCCTTGCCGCTGAAAAAGTACATCGCCGCTGTAACTGCTGACGAAAAGTTTGAATCAGATACCCGTACAAGGGAAGCTGTTCTTGATAATATCCGTTACATGATCCGCCATATTCCCGTAGACGAAAAATTCGGTACGGAACTGGATGAAAAGGTCTACAAGATTTTTGGGGAGACTCCGGTGCGCTTGCGTTCCAGCACGAACTCCGAAGACCTTGATGAATTTAATGGCGCAGGACTTTATAAGTCAGTAAAGGCGACCCGCGAGCCTAAGGATTTGCCCTCCGATGAAATTCGTAAGGTCTGGGCCTCGGTTTGGAGCTTTAAGGCCTACGAGGAACGAACCCTGTGGAACATCGACCATTTCTCTGTGCAGATGGCTGTTGCCGTACATGGAGCCTTCATCGATGAAGCTGCCAATGGTGTCATTGTTACCCAGAACATCGCAGACTTCTCTGTTGCCGGCATTTATGTGAATGTGCAGAAGGGTGAAGTTTCCATTACGAATCCCGAAAACAATTCCAGACCCGAAATTTTCTCTATCGTTCCTGCGGCCAAGGGCGTTCAGAAGGTTCTTCTGCAGAGCTCCACGTTGTCTCCGGATGAACCCGTCTTGACTGATTCCGAGGTGACGGAACTCTATGGCTTCGTCGAGAAAATCCAGACTCATTTCGCCAAACTCTACAAGAAGAGCGCCGATGAGCTGATTTTGGATATTGAATTTAAGGTGATGGGCGACGAACGCGAACTGATGTTCAAGCAGGCACGCCCCTATATCCTCTAGATGTTGAGAAAACGGTGAGCGAGAACAACATTATCTCAATGTTAGACCCCTTACCGCTTGACGTTTAGGATTATAATACTAAATTCTTATTACAAAATTTGATGGATTGTCAAAAGATGAAGAACTCAAGGTGAGTTCTCGTAGGAGAAAAATGGCTATTAACTATTTGGATTTGCCCATCGGCAAGAAATATCCGTACGAAGTGGATTGTGTTGTGGAAATTGGTAAGGACACCAATTTGAAGTACGAATATGATGAACGTCTTCATGTTTTCCGCTTGGATCGTTGCCTTCTGAGCTCCATGAGCTACCCCTGTACTTATGGCTTTATCCCCAGCACCAAGGCCGATGATGGCGATGCTCTGGATATGCTGATTTACAGCCCCGCCTCCATGATGACCGGTACCGTCTGCAGTTGCCGCGTGGTTGGCGCTCTGGACATGACCGACGGCGGCAAGAAGGACTACAAGGTTCTTGGCGTTCCCGTATTTAACCCGCGCCCCATTCACGACATCAAGGATGTGGACCAGATGTTCCTCCGCATTACCAAGAACTTCTTCCAGAACTACAAGGAACTGGAAGGCAAGGATGTTCAGATTGGTGAATGGAAGGATGCCGCCTTTGCCCGCGAAAAGGTAATCGCCGCCCATCGTGCCTATTTCCAGAACCAGGTTCAGATTCCCGAAACCTGCTACCAGGAACCGGAAGCCGACACAAACCTCCCGCCTGAAGAGTTGATCTAGGGCGAGTGCCGCGACGGCAATTTTGCCGATTTTGAAATTTGGCGAAATTAAGTAAAGCCCGCTTCGACGCGGGCTTCTTTCGTTATATGGTTTAATTTTACTTTAGAAAATTCGAACCTGTACCGGCAATTTTTCGTTAATCTTTTTGGCGACCGCTTCCAGGAATTCCTTGGGGAGAGGGAGGACGTCGGGAGTGGCCGTCTGACGGATAACGGTGTACAGCTGAACTTCTACGAAGTTCTTGGGTGCCGCTGCGTAAATTCGCTGGAGGTGTCCGATGTACTGTTCGATTTCTGCGTCGGTGGGAACGTCTCCCTGAAGGCTGCATAACATGGTCTGGATGCAGATGGGGTACAGCTTGATGACCTTTTCCAGGTTGTTCAGGATAGTTTCGAACTTGACTGCGGAGCGGTTCATGCGCTTGTACCATTCTTCGGTACCGGCGTCCAGCTTGGCCCAGATTTCACCGTCACTTTCCAGCAGGTAGGCCAGGGCATCTTCGACTTTCTCGTTCCCGAGGCGGCTGGCGTTTGTAATCAGGCGGAGCTTGAACTGCCCTTCGTTTTCCTTCTGGAGTTTGCGCATGCGCTTGCACACTTCGGGGAATTCCTTGACGATGGTGGATTCTCCATCGCCAGAAAGGCAGATGTCCTTTAGAATCTTTTTGTCTTCGGGAACGTGTCCAAAGAAATCGCACTTGCTGAATTCGCCGGACTTGTAGAATTCCAGGAATTGACGAAGCTCCCGCTCCACGCCGTCGATATCGATGGCGACACTTTCGTGACCTTCTTGCGGGCCGCTCTGGCAGTAGGCACAGGCGAAGGAACATTTGTGGTCGGGATTTAGGTTTATACCTACCGATAAACCGCCTGCGCGACGGCTAATGACGGGGTAGACCCAGGTGTTGTCTTTCCACATGCGGGAATGATCGCTCCATGCGGCGATCAGGGCCTTGTTCTGTTCCTGTGTTTTTTCTTGCTCGTTCATGGGCGCAAATATAAATTTTTCCCCGGCATTTTCTAGATTTGGGTTATGCGAATCGGAAATCTTTTTAAAGGTCTGGCCGTGTTGCTTGCTGCAACCACTTTTTCCTTTGCAGATAGCGTGACTCCAGAAGCACTTTCTGCCGGTGGTGCCGTAACTCGTGACCGTCAGTTGACCGAAATCTCCCAGATTTTGCGTGGGGGGCGTGGTGGTTATATCGATGCCGGTTTTTACTATTTGCCTTCTGCCGAGCAGATGCCTCTAGAAAGCAAATATGGCGAACATGATGGATTTGCTTTCAGGCAACATATGGCTGGTTTCTTCTCGGGCGATGTGAGCCCCGAAAGGTATTTCGGTTTAGTCCTTTGGTTCGACCGTTCCGGTTGGGATGGCGAAGATTTCGTTCTCTTCCCCCATTATACCGATTATTCCCTGGTCCGTTCTACAACGACTTGGGGTATGGTTTATACCGATGTAAAGTCTAACGCAACAATTGCTGCCGGTATGCAGCATTCCAATGTTGAACATGTAGGAAATATTTATGCCGACGAAAGCGATTCTTTGGCATACAGCTGGGGTTATTTCCGCTGGGGCAATTTTAGCGCAAGTGGAAGTTTCTACCGTACTTCCTGGCGGAACGCCCATGTGAATCTCGACCTGGAAAGCCGTTCCGTTTATGGGGGCCGCCTTTCTGGACCTTTGACTTACTTGCCCAATTTTGACATCGGATTTTATAATGGTCATGGGGAAGATTCCATCCGCGTCACATGGGAGCAGAACCTTTTTGCCCAACGTCTGTATGGAAAGGTCTCCTTTGATTTCCCTGATGGCGAATTCCATTCCGCTTCGTTGGCCTATTATCCGGATCCTTCTCGCATGATCGGCTTTGAAGCCACTTGCGTGCGTCGCGGTGTGCGCAGCGGATTTAAGGACCTGCTGTGGGGTGGTGCCGTAGACTTATTATTTGTACGTCTGGCTTACAATTCTTCTTATGACTATGACAATTTCTTTGGTGCCAAGGGAACCTTCATTGCCGAAGTCAAGTTTGGCTTGGCCGCTCTTGATGGTTTCCTGTTTGGTCGCGGTGCCGCAAGAACGGCTCCCCTGGAAACGGAAATCCTGAAGGAGAAGAATAAGTCCAAGTCTTCTGAAGAAAGCGGTTTCTCGTTGAATCCTGGATCATCCAAGACTATCGAGGCTAAGGGTATCCGCTACGAAAAGGGAGGTAAATAATGCGATTGCAGATAAAGTCTTTCCTTGTTTCAAGGTTTGCTGTACTTATTGCGATTCTCATTCTCCCATTGGTCTTGACCGGGTGCATTTCCCATTGGTTCCTAGAATCTTCTAGCCGACTCCAGATTGAAAATGGTACCGAGGATTATTCCATTGTGCGAGTTGATATCCTGGCCAATGATGGATCGTCCAAGAAGTGGATCGACGAAGTTATCCTTCCTGGCGAAAGGAGCCGGGTGGTCGAAGAGGATCTGGTGGGGGAATTTACCCTCCGTTTCAAGTACACCAAATCCAAGGACGGTTCGGGCAAGGTTTATGCCGATGATCGCTCCTTTGACTTGGATGGGGGGAGCCTCTATATGGTTGTTGAAGCGGATGGAGACTCGCTAACCTATCGATTCCGTTAGAAATTCCCGTAAAGCTTGACTTATGAACGTTTCGTAACCTGTTGGTGCGAAACGTTTTCTGCTTATTTTCTAAATTTGCTGCCGTGCAGATTACAAAGCTAAAGATTTTTGGTTTTAAGTCCTTTGCCCAAAGGACCGAAGTGAACTTCCCCACGAAGGGTCTTACCGCCGTGGTGGGCCCTAACGGTTGCGGTAAATCCAATATTACCGACGCTATCCGCTGGGTGCTTGGCGAACAGAAGGCCGCCGCACTTCGTATGGGCAAGATGCAGGACGTGATTTTCAGCGGTACCGAAGAACGTGCCGCCATGAGCCTTGCCGAAGTATCCATCGTGATTGATAACAGCGACGGAACTTTGAATTCTGAATATTCCGAAGTGATCGTGACCCGTCGCGTCCATCGTGATGGTTCCGGTGAATACCTGATTAACAACCAGGAATGTCGTCTTCGCGATGTGCATGCCTTGCTTTTTGACTCGGGTCTGGGTTCCAGTACGTATTCCCAGATGAACGCCGACATGATCAAGGCTGTGCTGTCTGACAAGGCCGACGACCGCCGCGTGCTTTTCGAAGAAGCAGCCGGCGTTAGCAAGTATAAGCAGCAGCGTAAGGAAACCCGCCGCCAGCTGGAACGTGTGCAGATGGATATGGATCGTGTGGAAGACAATCTGCGCAGTGTCCGCCGTTCTGTCCGTCAGTACGAAACCCAGGCTGAAAAGGTTAACGAATTTAAGCGTTTGAGCAAGCGCCTCCGCGAATTGGATCTTTCTGTCAGCGTCGACAAGTACGAAGATATGAAGGAAGGTCTTTCTACTCTGGATACCACCACCAAGCGAATGAACCACGAGGTGGAAAGCGCCAAGACCAACGCAACGGTGCTCCAGGCCAAGATTGACGAAAAGAAATTGTTGATCGCCGAAGATGAAACCGCATACCGTGATTTGGAACGCGATGTTCAGAAGGCCACCATCGAACTGAACGACTTGAATAACAACATCGGTCGTATCCGTGATGTGGTGTCTAGCCTGGAATCCGCCAACGATCGCGCCCAGGAAGAAATTAGCCGCAACCAGTCCAAGGTCGAGGAATTGACCGTGGAACGTGGTCGCCTTGAAGAAGAAAATGCGGCTCTGGGTTCCGACAACGAAATGGACGAACTGAATGCCCTGCTGGAACGTGAACGGGAAACCTTGCAGGTCATGCGTGATAAGCTGGATGACTTGCGCCAGCAGTCTAGGGAACTTTCTAACCAGCGTCTGCAGGCAACCAACAAGGCCAACTCTCTCAAGAGCCGCTTTGAACGTATGGATGCCGAAGCCGCCCTGCTCCAGGGAAACTTGACCCGCTGGCAGGGGGAACTGGAAAACCTGAATAACCAGAAGAATTCTGCCCAGGACATTATCCGCGATATCCAGGAAAATATGGATAGGGCAGATGAAGATATTGAACGTCTGACCGAACAGAAATCTACCCGTGAAGAACGTCTGGAAGCCGGCAAGGCTGACCTTCAGGAAGCCCAGAAGAAGTTACAGAATCTGCGCAACGAAGAGGCTCGCCTCCAGTCTAGAATTGACGTACTTCAGAGCGTAGCCAACGAAGGAACTGATGCCAGCCGTTGGCTCATGGAGAACAAGGCCGACGTGGTTGGTGGCCTTTTGAGCGAACGTATCGAGGCCGCTCCCGAATATGCTTCCCAGGTGGAAGCCGCCCTGGGCGACTTGATGGATGCCGTGGTGGTGGCCAACGATTCCGCCGTGGTGGACGTGGTCAATTCCATGAAGGGCTACAATGTGGGCAAGGCCCTGCTGGCCCTGGCAAGCGATAGCGCTCCTGCATACACGGGAACCATTTCCGGTGAAGGAGTTGTGGGCTGCCTGAATGACTTTGTAAAGGCTGATCCCGAAATCGGTCCCTGGCTTTCTGGAATCCTTTCCCGCTACTTTGTGGTGGATTCACTGCAGACGGCCTTGAACTTCGCCCGTTCCATGCGTGACGAGGATCTTTGCTTTGTGGCACCCGATGCCATTGTCCGTACTAGCGGCCTGGTTTCCAGCGGTGCGGCGACTTCTGGAGCCTTGTCTCGCAAGAATGAAATTGCCGAAGCTCTGGAACTGCTGGAAAATGCCCAGTCCGAAGCTTCCCAGATGGAAGATGAAGTGGCCCGCATCCAGGAACTTGTGGATGAAGATAGCCAGATGCTTGCTTCCCTGGCCGATGAAATTCGCGAAAAGCAGGATATGAAGCGTGGCGGTACCGCAGGCCTTTCTATCCAGAACAATACGGTTCAGAACTGCGACCGTCGCATTGCCCAGCTTGAAAATGACATCCGCAATGCGGAAAGCAAGATTCAGGCTGCCGAAGAATCCAAGAACAGCGATGCCGAACTTCAGGAAGCTTCCGCTACGATGGAACGTGTGGAAGCCGAATACTCCAGAGTCAACGACGAACTGACGGAACAGGATACCATGTATCGCGAGAAGGAAGAAGATGTCCGCGAACTGGAACGTTCCGCCAACGACAAGAACGCCCGCCTGGCTCAGAACGAAAACCGCCTGAAGAGTATTGCCGATCAGATCGGTTACCTGGAAAATTCCATCAGAAACCGTTCCGAAGAAATGGAAAAGAATATCATCGCCATCGAAAAGAATAACGAAGATGGCCGCGAACTTGAAATCCAGATCCAGTCCAAGGATTCTGCCCTCCGCGATCTCGAAGGTCAGCGCGACTTGGCCAAGGAAAAGTTCGACCTGGTTTCTGGCGACCTTGAAGAATGGCGCTCCGAGGTAAACCGCCTCCGTGACGACATGATCGAGAAGATGAAGGAATTGAACGACGTGGGCCGCCGTCAGGAAGCCTTGCAGGCCAACCTGGACCGCCTCGTGGAACGCGTGACCAACGAATACAATTTCGACCTTTCTAATCCTGAAGACTTTGAACGTGTGGAATACAGCCAGCCCGAAGCTGACCGCGAAATTCGCGAACTCCGTGGCAAGATCAAGGAACTGGGCCCCATCAACGTGAACGTGATGGAAGACTACGAAGACGAAAAGAAACGTCTTGAAGAAGTGGAAAAGCAGTTCGACGATTTGGACCGCGCCCGTGCCTCTCTGGATCGTACTATCACCAAGCTGGACGACATCGCCCGCAAGCGCTATCTGGATACTTTCGCACGCATTCAGAAGAACTTCCAGTTCGTGTTCAGTAAGCTGTTCCTGAATGGCGAAACCAAGATGAGTCTTATCGAAAAGGTAGACGAAATGGGCAAGCCCATGGATATCCTGGACGCCGATATCGAAATTAACGTCCGTCCTACCGGTAAGAAGATGCGTGGCATCAAGGCCCTGTCTGGTGGTGAACATGCTTTGACCGCAACGGCACTGCTCTTCGCCATCTACATGGAAAAGCCGTCTCCGTACTGCGTGCTGGACGAAGTGGATGGTCCTCTGGACGACGCTAACGTGGGTCGTTTCATGGCCCTCCTCCGTGAATTCAGCAAGCAGACCTTGTTCATCGTGGTGACCCATAACAAGCGTACCATGGCTGAAGCCGATATGCTGTACGGCGTGACCCAGGAAATCAAGGGTATTTCCCGTATTGCTAGCGTTCAGCTTGCCGATGCAACTAAGTTCGCGATTTAAGACCGCTCGCGCTAAGGCTGGAGAAGAACGTCCTGTAGGCGCTCGCTCTCGCAACGGCAGCTCGTTAATACGAGCAGCCTTATGCTCACGTAGTACTAAGGTTCGGGGGTGCGCCTTTGCTTAGTAATTCGGTGAAGGGCATTTTTTACGGGTGTGGTGCCGCCATCTGTTACGGCACTAATCCGTTGGGAGCCTTGTTCCTGTATTGCGAAGGGTTGTCCCCTGAATCGGTGCTGTGCTATCGCTTTGCTACGGCCATTGTGCTGCTGGCTCTGCTGATGTTGTTCAACCGCAATCGGTTCGCCATCAAGAAGGCTGAGATTCTTCCTCTTGCGGTTCTTGGATTCCTGTTTGCCTTTTGTGCCCTGACTCTTTTTGCGGCTTTCAATTACATGGATGCAGGACTTGCCTCCACGCTACTTTTTCTTTATCCGTTAGAAGTAGCCCTTATGATGGCCCTCATCTATAAGGAACGCCTAACCGCCAAAACCGGTGCCGCCATCGCTTTGTCTCTTTTGGGGATCGGTCTCCTGTATCGAGGTGGGGAAGGGGGTATGCCCCTGAGTTCCATCGGGCTTCTGCTGGTATTCCTTTCTTCTTTCACTTACGCCATTTATATCGTGTTCGTGAACAAGGCCAATTTGCAGATGGGACCCCTGAAGCTTACCTTCTACGTGATGATTTTCTGCCTGTTGTTCCTTACGCTGTATTCCGTGTGCCTTGGGTCGGGGCTTCCTCCCTTGCTGCAGTCCCCGTCTTCGTATGGGTGGGCCCTGATGCTTGGTTTTGTACCTACCGTGTTGTCTCTGGTACTGATGACCAAGGCGGTTAAGATTGTGGGTTCCACTTCCACGGCGATTATGGGTGGCCTTGAACCTCTTACGGCTGTAGTTATTGGGGTTTGCGTCTTTGGAGAAACGCTGACTATAAGACTTGCGTTGGGTATTTTGCTGGTTCTTGCCTCGGTTGTCGTGTTGGCCGTAAAGAAAAAGTGATAAAACTATCGGCATAATTACGAGTTGTAGTAATAGGACGTTTGCATACGGCCTATTTTTTTTATAAGATTAGAGTATATGGTTTTATTGAATAAAATAAAGGATTTTGCTCTTTTTGCCGGCTTTACTCGTGAGCAGTATTCTCAGGCTAGCGAACTTTTTCCGGAATCCAACCGAAAACTTTTGATGGCTTTGTCTTTTTTGCTGGGTACGGTCGTGCTTGCCCTGGCTCTGGCAGCCATATTCTGGGAAAGCCGCGGTGTCATGGTGAGCTCTCTTGCCTACATCGCCTTTTCTGTGCTGAATTACGGCATGTTCTTTATTTCCTATAAGTTTGGCGTCTCGTTCCCGAAGGTCATTCTCCCTTTTTGCTATGTGGTCTTGATTTCGTGCTACATTCTTGCGATTTATGCCGGATGTGCCCTTGGGCCTAGGGGATTGGCTGTGGCCATGGCGGCTATGGTGGTTGTCCTTCCGATTTTCTTTTACGATTTGCCCCTTCGAATGATCGGGTTGAATATTGTAGGTACCGGGGCTTTCCTGGTTTGCAGTCACCACGTAAAGGATTACGAAATCTTTTTGGCGGATGTTGTTGACGTTGTTCCTTTTGCTGTGGCCGGTTGCATGCTTTGCTACGTGATAAATCGAACCAAGGTGAATGACTTACATCAACGTAAGGAACTGGCGAAGCAATCTGCAAAGATTGACGAGTTGAACTTCAGTCTCATTGCCCGAAACAGCGAACTGGAAACGAGCCTTGAACATGAACGTCTGAACTCCTCGGTGATTCGTTGTCTGGGTAACCCTTTTTATGCCCTCTACCTTTTTGATCTAGAAAAAAAGAACTTCAAGGAAATCAAGTCTACAGAGGCAATTCGTAACCTGGTTGGTGTAGAAGGGGATGCAAGACAGGGATTCTACCTGTTGACAGAAAAGACGGTGTCGGCCGAGGATAAGGCTGCCATCAGTCGTTTTACAGATATTGATACCATGCAAGAACGATTGAGGGGCAAGAACACCATTACAGAGGAATTCCTTGGGGTTTTCTCGGGCTGGAGTCGTGCCCTGATTATTCCTCTGACCTTGAACGAATTTGGTGATACGGTTGAGGCTTTATTTTGCGCACGTTCCATTAACGACGAAAAGCAGGCTTTGCTTCGTCAGGAACATTTGCAGAAGTTGAATGAGTCCATCAAGTCGGGCATGTGGAATGTTGATTTTGATGAGGCTGGCGAGGTTGTCTCGTGCTACCGTAGTGAAGCCTACCGCAAGATGATGGGGTACTCTTCTATTGATGAGTTCCCGAATACGTTGGACGCCTGGTCGGAGCGGCTTCACCCCGAAGACCGCGATATTATCCTTAATTCTTTCTGGACTGCGGTATACGACAGGTCTGATCGAATTGTATACGATGTAGAATATCGAGCCAAGATGAAGAATGGGGTCTACCATTGGTTCCATGCGGCTGGGCGTGTGACTAGACGTAAAAATGGATCGCCCATTTCGATGATCGGTGTGTTTATCGATATCAATAACCAGAAAGAAATGGAACTTCAGCTGGAACAGCAGCAGGCTACCTTGCGGGACGCCTTTGTGACTGCACAGCAGGCCAGCGCCGCCAAGTCTGCTTTCCTGAATAACATGAGCCATGATATTCGAACTCCGCTGAACGCAATCCTTGGTTTCTCTAGCCTAGCCAGTACTCACCTAGATGAACGTGAGCAGTTAAAGGGCTACATCTCAAAGATTTCTACAGCCGGTCGCCACTTGCTGGAACTGGTGAACGATGTCCTGGATATGAGCCGCATCGAAAGCGGTAAGGTCAAGATCGATGAAGCTCCTGCCAGCATTTCTGCGATGATCCGTGAAATCGAGACCATCGTCAATGAAAGCTCCAAGGAAAAGTCTCTAACCTTGATTTTTGATACCAGTGAAGTTATTAACGATTCTGTCTCTTGCGACAAGTTGCGACTGAACCAGGTTCTTTTGAACTTGATGGGAAATGCAATCAAGTTTTCTCATGATGGCGGTCATGTTTCCTTGCGAGTTAAGCAGAAGGGGGCCGCTGTTGACCAGTCTGCCGCCTACGAGTTGGTCGTAGAAGATGATGGCATCGGAATGAGTGAGGAATTCCTGAAGCACGTATTCGAACCTTTTGAACGTGAGAAGACTTCGACGGTCAGCGGCATTCAGGGAACGGGCCTGGGCCTTGCCATTTGCAAGAACATCGTGAATATGATGGGCGGAACCATTTCTGTGCAGAGTGAATCTGGGAAGGGGACCAAGTTTACGGTTTCACTCAGCTTCAAGATCGAGGAAACGGTTGTTGTCGAAGAGCCTGATGTCAAGATCGAGAATATTGCGCCCAAGAGTTTCAAGGGTCTGAAGGTCTTGCTTGTAGAAGACAATGAACTGAACGCGGAAATCGCCCAGAGTATTTTGCAGGAAGCTGGCTTTGTGGTGGATACCGTGGGAGACGGTTCTGTTGCCGTTGAACGAATCCGTACCGCGGAATTGGGGCAGTATGACGTAATCCTTATGGATGTGCAGATGCCTGTTATGGATGGCTACGAGGCGACCCGCCAGATTCGTGCCATGCACCGTTCCGGAATTTCTAGCCTGCCTATTATTGCCGTAACTGCAAATGCCTTTGAAGAAGACCGCTTGCAGGCTTTGCAGGCGGGTATGGATGGTCATGTAGGCAAGCCTATCGAGATTCCAAAGCTGTTGAAAACTCTGGAATCTGTGCTTCGCTAAGTCCCAGGCGAAAACACCTGAAAGAACTACGAAAAAAAATCCGCGAGTTTGACTCGCGGATTTTTTTGTGTTCATAAGGTTTGAAGTTTATTCTTCGAACTTCTTAATAATCACGATACCGTTGTGACCGCCGAAGCCCAGGGAGGCAGAGGCTGCACAGTCGATGTTGCCCTTGACGCCAACATTGGGAACGTAGTCCAGGTCGCATTCCGGATCCGGAGTTTCGTAGTTGATGGTGGCGGGGTAGAAGGAGTTGCAAACAGCCAGGGTGGTAATGATGGCTTCGCAGACACCGGCGGCACCTACGCAGTGACCGGTCATGCTCTTGGTGCTGGACACCTTGATTTCGCGGGCGCGCTTTTCGCCCAGGGCAATCTTCAGCATGGCGGTTTCAGTCAGGTCGTTCAGGTGGGTAGAAGTACCGTGGGCGTTGTAGTAGTCGATATCTTCGGGAGTAACGCCAGCGTCCTTCATGGCGCGTTCGAAAGCCTTGGCGCAGATGGAACCATCGGGGCGGGGGCTGGTAATGTGGTAGTTGTCGGCAGAAGCGCCGTAGCCAGCCAGTTCGGCGTAGATCTTGGCGCCGCGGGCCTTTGCGTGTTCCAGTTCTTCGAGAACGAGAACGGCGCCGCCTTCACCCATGATAAAGCCGGAACGGTCCTTGTCGAAGGGGCGGCTAGCCTTTTCGGGGCAGTCGTTGAACTTGTCGGTGAGGGCGTGCATGCCGGCGAAGGCCTTGATGGAGTAGTCGGTAATACCGCTTTCGGAACCACCGGCAAGGCAGACGTCCAGACGACCGGAGCGGACTGCATCCAGGGCAACGCCGATAGCGTCGGTACCGGAAGCGCAAGCAGTTGCAATAGTCCAGGCGCAACCGTTAATGCCCAGGGCGATGGTCACGTTGGCAGCGGCTTCGTTGGGAATCAGTTCGGCCATAGCCAGCGGAGAAACGCGGCGCTTATTGCCATCTACATACTGGTTGAAGGTGCTGTCGAGAATGTCCATGCCGCCGAGACCACTACCTGCGATGACGCCGGTGGTATCTGCGTGGAGGATTTCTTCGGTGAGCTTGGAGTCGGCGACGGCTTCGTTGGCGGCAGCCAGCAGGAACTGAGTGAAGCGTGCCATGCGGCGGGCTTCCTTAGGGTCGATCCCGTGTTCTTCGGGCTTGAATTCCTTGACTTCTGCGGCAATCTTGACGGGGCAGTTGGTGGCGTCGAACAAGGTGATGGGGCCTACGCCGCACTTGCCTTCTTCGATGGCCTTCCACAGGTCATTAACGTTCTTGCCAACGGGTGTAACAGCACCCATACCGGTAATCACAACTCTTCTTCTGTTCATAGAATTCTCGTTAAAAGTTTTGGTCAAATATAGAAATCCCAGCGCATTTTACGCCGGGATTCCTTAGACTTTGTCCTGTTTACTTTTCGGCTCCGTTAGCTTCGGACTTTGCTTCTGTCGTTGCCTTTTCCTTGTCGTTGTCGCGGATGGTGGCGCGACGGATCTTGCCACTGATGGTCTTGGGCAGTTCAGAAACGAAGTCGATGTAGCGGGGGCTCTTGTAAGCGGCAGCCACCTTCTTTGTGAACAGCTGGATTTCCTTGGCCAGTTCCTTGGAAGCCTCGTAACCCTTGTGGAGCACGATGGTTGCCTTAACGGCCTGGCCGCGGGCTGCGTCTTCTACGCCAGTCACAGCCACTTCCATAACGGCGGGATGCTGATGGAGAACTTCTTCCACTTCAAAGGGGCTCACGCGGTAGCCAGAGGTCTTGATCAGGTCGTCGGTACGTCCCACGAACCAGAAGTAACCATCCTTGTCCTTCCAGGCGGTATCGCCGGTGTGGTAAACACCACCTTCGAAAACCTTCTCGGTACGTTCCGGATCGCGGTAGTAACCGCCGAACAGGCCGAAGGGCTTGCCTCCATCGATGCGGATGATGATTTCGCCCACTTCTTCAACGCCGCAGGAAGTTCCGTCGGGGTTGATGATGTCCAGGTTGTAACCGGGGGAGGGGCGGCCCATGGAACCGGGCTTGGCTTCCATCCATTCGTAGTTGCCGGTAATGAGGGTGGATTCGGTCTGACCGTAGCCTTCGCGAAGTTTATGGCCGGTCTTTTCGAGCCACCTATTGAAAATGTCGGAACTGAGAGCTTCGCCTGCGGTAACGCAGTAGGTGAGGCTAGACAGGTCGTACTTGCTCAAATCCTGCTGCAGCAAGTAGCGGTAGGCGGTAGGAGGTGCGCAGAATGTGGTAATCTTGTATTCTGCCATCTTTTCCAGCATCTTGCCGGGGATGAACACCTTCATGTCGTATACAAAGACTGCGGAACCTGCAATCCACTGACCGTAGATCTTGCCCCACATGGCCTTTGCCCAGCCGGTTTCTGCAATACTCAGGTGACGTCCGCCATCTACGACGTGCTGCCAGAAACGTGCGGTATTGATGTGTCCCAACGGGTAGGTAAAGGTGTGGGCCACCATCTTGGGGTTGCTGGAAGTTCCGCTGGTAAAATAGACCAGCATGATGTCGTCATTCTTGGTAGCTTCTTCGCCGACCGGACGGGGAAATTCCGGAGACATGATTTCGTAGTCGTCGTAGAAGCTGATCCAGCCTTGACGGGCCTGGCCGATAGTCACAAGCTTTTCTACGGAGGAGCACTTGGACTTGGCGGTCTCCACTTCCTTCTGGAGGGAGGGCTCGTCGTAGGATACCACCATCTTGATTTCTGCAGCATCGAAACGGTATTCCAGATCGTGGGCGGAAAGCATGTTGGTGGCGGGGATGACGATGGCGCCAATGCGGTGAAGGGCTATGATGAAGAACCAGAATTCATAGCGACGGCGGAGGATAAGCATCACGCGGTCGCCCTTCTTGATTCCCTGTTCCTTCAGGAAGTTTGCTGTACGCTGGGAGGCACGGGAAAGGTCCTTGAAGGTGAAAATATGACTTTCGTCGTTATCGTCGCACCATACCAGGGCTTCGCGTTTAGGTTCGTTCTTTGCGTACTCGTCTACGACGTCGTAAGCGAAGTTGAAATTGTCGGGGATAGAAATCTTGAAGTTCTCGTGGAGATCTTCATAGGAATTGTAGTCAACTCGACTTAAAAATTTGTTTAAAATCATCATTCGTTCCGTTATGATTATGGACGATTACAGGTCCTTGTACATCACTTTTTCACGCATGGTGGATACGTAACGGATTAAGTTCAAAATTCTCTTTTCGCCAATGGTAAAGAAATCCTTCTGGTGGAATACCAGACGGGGAATGCCGCCGGGGAGCATCATGGTCAGGCAGGCTCTGGTCTGGGCGATTCCCAGAAGAACATCTGGGACGATGGAGAAGCTGAGAGCCTTGGATGGAATCTTCTTAATGGAGCCGTCTCTCTTGCTGTAAATAAAATGCAGGTCTTCGTAATTGTCGAACTGTTCCAGAGCCTGTTCACGCAGGTGGCGGTTGCCGAACCAGATGGGCGGGACAAAGCCAGAGGGAATGGCGTGGCTGCAGTTGGCCTTCCAAAGGGCAAGGCTGCGTTTCAGGAGGGCGATGGTGAATTTTTCATCGAGACCGGCGAATTCGGCTTCGTTGCCGGAAATCCATTGGGCAATTTTACCAACCCATGTTCTGTTGACTGCCAGGTCTGCACGGTGATGTGCGCCGTGAATCATGATTTCGTAGCCTTCGTCAACGAACTGCTGGATGGTTGCCTGGAATTCTTCGGCTTCGGATTCCGGAACACCGCCGATGGAGGGGACCACGGCGATACTGATGGGGGAACCGGCTGCTTCGGCCAGCTTGCGGATTTGTACGGAAGCCTTCTTGAAATTCTTCGCATTGAAGTTATGATAGCACAGAATGAACTTCTTTCGCTTGTTGCGATATTCTTCAGCAGCTTGAAGGTCGGCAATATCCTTATTGATTTCCATAATAAACCTTTGGTGTTCTCGTTAAAGATTGTCTTTGTCGAGCTTGTTGTTGACGAAAATGTGGAATGCAGCAAACAGGGCGGCTGCGACAACGGCCAGTCTGCAGATCATCTTGCTAAAGGAATTTTCCATATTGGACTCCGTTTAATTTTTTTATAAAATAGAATAAAATGAAGGCGGAAATTCGCTTGAGATGTTTTTTTAACTTATGAAAAAGTACCTTGCAAACTCAAGGATTGTAAGTTTTTTATAAGTTTGTTTTTTTTTGGTAAAATTTCGCTTTTTTTACGGTTCCCGGTTCTCGGCGACCCAAATTTTGACCGTGCTATTGCTTTCAACTATAGCGTGCAGGTAATCTAGGCCGCTAATTAGGTGTCCACGGGAGTCCAGTTCCAGGCAAACTCCATAAGTGTCGAACCGCCCCTTCTTCATCTGGATGGCGGTGGCATGAACCCTGGATTCATCGACGGATTCGTCGCTTAAGCTATTGGCGATGAGACCTCGGGCTGTTTCTGGGTCAATGTCTCTGAGTGAGCGTGTGCGGGCTGGAATCATATAAGCAAAAATAAAAAATACCGCCAGTTTCTTTCTGGCGGCATCCTTTTAAATGGGCTAGTTTTTAAGTAAACTTTCGCTGAACCATTCCGAATAGATTATGTTGTAATCGCCCCCGTTGGACCATCGAGCGCTTAAGACGCTTTGGGAGGATAAGACTGTTCTGTCATTAATGATGTTTTCGCAGTCCTCGATAAGGAATTTTGCAGACGTAAAAGTGTCAAAAGAAAGATCGAGATATTTTATCTGGAGAACCATTATGGTGTCTGAAGAAACCTTGGTAAGGACGCTTCCTGTAGGTTCGTTGAGTGGTAATGCGACCACGTAGTATTTACAGGATTTATCTCTTTTTGAAAAATGTCCGATTGAATCCGTTTTAGGGAAACAGGAGGAAATATGCTTTCTATCGACGGGATAGATATTGTTGTCTATGTCTGGGTAGGGGTAGGAGCTCGTGGAATCCTGATTCGTTTGACACTCCGAATCCGAGATATATGCCATTACATGTTTGTCGAAGGATAAATCTTCTGGGTCGGCATACTGCAGTGCGAGACGATTCAGTGTATTGACCGTTGTATCAACAACGACAGGATCCGCCTTGGGGTCATGTTTGTTTGGAAGAGTTATTTCGGGCTGCTCTTGGGGCTCGGCTTCGTTAACGATCTTGCAGCTGAGGTCCATTGATTTGCTAAATGCCTTTTCTACATCATCAATGGATGTGGCCTCAGTTTCTGTTACGCAGGCGTAATTGAAGCTGTTTCCCTTAATATAAAGTGAATCTGCTATGATGTTAACATCGTCCTTTCCGCCTGTGCAGGCTTTTGACAAGTTGATAACCAGACTGTCAATGTTGGCTGCTAGATGGCGGCCAAAGAAAGCCATGTTGAGTTGCCCTTGGCTGATTTTTGCGATACCGATAATACCGGAATAATCGGGCTCGTATGGAATTACGGGACATGATGCTTTTACGGCGTTTTCTTTTTTGTAGATTTCAATGTTTGTTAAACCTACCGAACGGCTGTCTGTTTTGGACGTGCTGAGGGTGAGTATTTCTTTCAAGTCGATGGCGATGCTGCTTGACGATTTTGTGTCGGCTTTCGGGGCTGAACTACTGCTTGTAGTTTCGTTGTCGTCGATAGGACTTCCTGAAACCTGATCGTCCGAACATGCCATGAACATCAGCAGGCTTAAAATCCCTGCGGTGGTAAAGAATTTTTTTTTCATGTAAACCTCCTAACTTTTACAAAAAACGTGCTTTTGGGGTTCCCCAATTGCATTTTCATCCCCGAATATACCTTCTTTTCTTAATAAAAGCTATACTTTTTTTTTATTCAAAAAAATGAATGGCGCTAGTTGAAAAAATTGTATTGTCTAGTGTAAATAGGTCCTGATAAATATGGCCTAAAAAAAGAAAAAACATTTTTTTATTATACATCTTGTATTATAAAAAAAAGAAACGCCCGCATTTCTGCGGGTGTCTGTATCTTGAGAGAGAATCTTAATTGTCAAGAAGGGCTTCGCTATACCATTCTCCGTAGGCTCGTACTTTGTATTCATTGCTGGTTCCGCAAATCCAACGGCTACTTTGGGCGTAGCGATTCTTTACCACCGTATTTTCGTTGATGATTCCTTCGCAGTCTTCAATAAGGTAGATTACATGTGCATGTGAAATCATATTTGTGACTGCGCATCCGTACAGTCCGTTTTGCTTTTTGGGAAAACCACGGCCAATGCTCATTGCTGTAATGGTATCCTGGGCTACCTTGGTAAGAACGTGGGCTGTAGGCTGGTTTGAGTCAGAATTATTAATTACATAGTACTTGCAAGACGTTTCTTTTTTGGAAAACTTCCCTATGGAATCCGTAGTAGGGAAACATGCAGAGATGTCCTCTTTTTCGATGAAGTTTATTGCCTTTGCATTGATGGGTATGTACGATTCGGTTTTGACAGGGGTGCTTATGGCGTTGATACATTCCGTACTCAGGTTGCTGTTATATGCTAATACATGACTGTCGAAGGATAAATCCTCCGGTCTCGCGAACTGGGCTGCGTATGCACTCAAGGTTCTGGAACTGGTGTCGATAGAAATGGTGTCGGGATCTTCCTCTGAAAATTCGATGATTGGTTCCCTGTTGGCGGCGTTTGCGCTATCTAGGGAATCCAGAGAGATTTTTTTTTCTAGAAGTTCGCATTGCGTGGCCATGACGTGATTGAATAGGCCGAGAGCTTCGTCGATATTCATGATGTCGGTGGTGGTTACGCAGGCAAAGTCAAAACCATTCGCAGTGGTAATCAAGGAATCTATTGAAGCGTTTGCGGCGTCAAAGGTGTATGCGCAGGTCTTCTTGAGCATATCGACCATTTTGTCTACGTCAACCCTTAAGTTTCTACCGGAATAGGCTCTTGTAATTAGCCCGTCCTGGATTCTTGTAACACCAGTGAGTTTTTGCTCTGCAGCCTCGCAGCTGGCCGATGCAGCATTTTCCTCTTCATAGGTGTTTACAGAGACGATATCCTGTATTACGCTGCTAGCAGTTGCTTCGGTGGAGAATGTGTAGAGTTGGTCGAAATCGATGACCGCGTTGAATAAACTACCGGAAGAGCTTTCTGCTGATTCAATGCTGCTTGACGATGTATTCTCTGCGATGCCATTGGGTTCTATGGCGTTTCCTGCGGTATTGTTGTCGGTGCAAGCGGTAAGTGCCAGCAAGCTCAATGTGCCCATTGCCATGATTTGTTTTTTCATATTTGCCTCCTAAACCTTTTTTGTAAATGGGAAAAATTGAATGTTCATGCGGTAAACCTGGTCCAGGTTCTCGCAGTTGGCGGTGATGGCATTGATGCGTCTGCAACAATTTTCCAGTTCTTCCACCACCTTGCCGTAAAGTTCCTCGTTGATCCCCATGGTAATTCCCATGAAATGTCGCTCTTCGGTTGAATACCTGTCAACAGCCTTTTCTGCATAATTGGCCATCATCCGGTGCATGGCTCGAATTGCCAGGGGCATCGCCTCCTTGGATCCTACTACAGTTTTTTCTGTCTGGGTGTAACTGCCGTTTTCGTTTTTCAGGAAACCCCGCTTCACAAGAAATTTTAAAATGCGGCTTACGTCTTCTGCCGAAACATCTTCGTTGCAGGCTGCCGCCAATTCGTGGGGCTTTGCTCCCGGCATCATGGGGGCCAGTTCTCGAATGACGGGGTATTCCCAAGACTGATAAAATTCAAAAGCATCGCCGTCAATGACGCGGGCCTTATGTTCCTTTGCCATTTCATCCATCTGAAGCAAGATGGATTTTTTGGAAAGGTCATCCTTGGCGTTGTCCAGGGAAACCAATAGGCGAAAATAGTCTGCCTCGTAGCCCGCCAGGTTCATGGCGTGAGCCACGGATTCAGTCTTGACCTTGCTCAGTTTGCTTTTTCCGTCGCAAACCAACTTCAGGTAGTTTGGGGAGGTGAATCCGGCCCGCTTGTTGAATTCTCTCCAAGAGAAGGCGGATGTCCTTTTTTGCTCTTCGTAGAAGTCCCTAATATACTGTCGGAAATCAGTGTAACTTATGATGTTCTTCATGTTATCAAATATAGGATTTGAACACGAGAAACAATTTGTTTATTATACAAAAAGTGTGTTTTTATGTAATAAAATAAAATTTTAATAAAAAATTTAAAGAAATTATTTCTTTATTATACATCTTGTATTATAAAAAAGAAACACCCCGCCGAAGCGAGGTGTCTCCAAATGTTCCAGTTGTCGTTGGATCGACTCTCGGACTAACGAGAGTAGTATTCCACAACGAGCTGTTCTTCAAGCTGAACGGGGATCTGGTCGCGGAGCGGGAGCTTCACGAGAGAGCCGGACATCTTGTTAGCATCGACAGTCAGATATTCGGGAACAGCTGCGCCAGCGGCGAGTGCTTCCTTGATCTGTGCATGTTCCTTAGACTGTTCGCGAACTGCAATCACGTCGCCGGCCTTGAGCTGACGAGAGGGAGAGAAGCTGCGGACGCCGTTCACGGTGAAGTGACCGTGAGCAACATACTGACGAGCAGCGAAGATGGTGCGAGCGAAGCCCATGCGGAGCACTGCTGCGTCCAGACGGGTTTCCAGCAAGATCATCAGGTTGTCACCAGCAGAACCTGCGCGACGGTTTGCTTCGGCGTAAGCCTTAGCGAGCTGTGCTTCGGAAATGTTGTAGGTGAAACGGAGACGCTGCTTTTCGACGAGCTGCTGCTTGTAAACAGAAGAGGACTTCTTGCGGTTCTGACCATGCTGGCCAGGTGCGAAGTGACGGCGGTCGAGAGCCTTCTGAGTCTTCTGAGAAACAGCAAGGTCCAGGGAACGGGCAACCTTGCCCTTAGGTCCACGGAAAGAGGACATATTAACCTCGTAAAAGGAAGCTCTTTGGTTAATGACGTATGCTGGTAGAGCTTAACACGACATACGCTAGATGTTGGACCTATATATAGAAAATCCAATAGGGGTTTTCAAGTGTCATAGGAGTTCACGCAAGGAAATCCGGCTACCAGCGGGGAAACTTCCACCGGAGGAACGAGGTGGTGAGGTCGGAGCGGAGCTCCTAGAGGGGGTCTGGTCGCGTCCAGCGACGCTAGATGTCAGAAAAATGCACCATTAACCCCCTATAAAACCTCTAGCACGCTTGCGTGCGACCTCACACCTGAAGCGCAGCGTTCCTCACTCCATTTTGTCTATATTTATCTCATGAATTGGAACGAACCGCAGATTATTGATATTCCTATTGTACACGATGAACGTGGTAATTTGAGTGTTGTGGAAGGGGGACAACTGGTCCCTTTCGATATCAAGCGTGTTTATTATCTGTATGATGTTCCCGGTGGATCAACCCGCGGGGGGCACGCCCATCGCAAGCTTCGTCAGCTGATTTTTGCGGCCAGTGGCAGTTTTGACGTGGTTCTGGACGATGGTAAGACACGTCAGAAGTTCCAGTTGAACCGTTCCTACAAGGGGTTGTATATCCCCACCATGACTTGGCGTGAAATCGAGAATTTCTCTTCTGGCGCAGTATGCATGGTTCTTGCTTCGGAACATTACGAAGAAGCCGACTATATATATGAATATGAAGACTTCCTCAAAGAAGTTAGATGATGCATGGGGGCTACTGCCCCTGCGTCGTTAAAAATTTTTTGTGTAGTAGGTGTTGAGGGAGGCTTTGCCGCCTAGGCCTTCCTTGAACTTGAACAGGGTTTCGTTCAGGTATTTGCCGCCATCTTCGGTGGAGATTCCCCAGGACACGTTCTTGAAACCCTTGGTTGCCGCTTCGCGCATGATGGACGTGAGGACTGCCACGGTTGGGTTGAATGCGTCAAAGCTTGGGTCTGGGGCGATGTACTGGTAGTGCACGGCCTTGGTTTCAGGGAAGACGAAGAACATGGCTCCTGCAATGAGGTTTTCCCTGCCGGTTTCGTCTTTGCCGAAAATGCCTCGAAGCCAAATGTTGTCTGCAATGCGGACGGAAGCGAGATCCTTGATTTCCTCGATGGAATGGACAGGCTTGACGTTGTACTTGGCTTTTGAAATTTTCAGAAATTCGTAGAACGGTCCGAGTTCTTCAGCCTCGATGGGGCGGTAAATGATGTCTTTGTGTTCGGCCTTGTATTTTTCGTATGCTTTAACCTGTCTGCGCTTAGCCCCTTCGCAGAGATCAAAAGGATCGGCGAATGTTCCATCCGGCGCAGAAACGATGGTTGTTACGGCGCTTAGTTCAGTATGTCTTTCGTAGCCCAGGTGCTCTAACAGGTATTCCACAAGGGCAGGGGATTCCTGACTAAATACGGCCGGGGTTAGTTTCAGACGGACTCTTCTAAAATTCTTTGCGAAATATTCGTCGGCGAATTTCAGGATTTCCTGCAGGCGGCTGGCGGTGTAAAAATCCTTTGAAATGACGGGGCCGCCGAAGGTGGAACCTTGGTGGGATATGAATTCTCCGTCTGCTGTAACCGTGCCGGGGAAATAGGCTGTTATGATTCCGCTTTTGTGGATGGCGAAGCTTGCATCCTTGAATCGATCTTCCGGATGGTAGTTCAAAAATTGCCGGGTCTGTAGAAAGGTGCCGTTGACGGACTCCCGGTTCACAAACCGGTCCAGTCGTTGGTCCAATTCCTTGTTGTAGGGCAAAATCTCGAACATATTCACAAATTAGTATTTAACGATGGATGAAAACTTTAGATTGTCCATTAAAATGGTGGTTTTATCGGTTTTAATGCTTTAGACTGTTTTTCAAATAGGGATATTTTCTACTTTGAGGTTCATGATTCAAGTTCCCTATTACCCTTTGAAGCGAGTAAGCGATTCCTACGGCTCCGAAATAAAGGAGGCTGTCAATCGTGTGATGGATTCTGGTTGGTATATCCGTGGCAAGGAATGCGGCGGTTTTGAAGAGAAGTTTGCCAAATACTGTGGATCTCGCCATTGCGTCGGGGTAGGGAATGGTCTTGAGGCCTTGGCCTTGATTTTGAAGGGTTATGTCTCCTTGGGCCGTTTGCTGCCAGGCGACGGGGTCATTGTTCCTTCCAATACTTTTATTGCCTCATGGCTTGCGGTAAAGGCTGCTAATCTTGTGCCGGTTCCTGCGGAACCGGATGCAGAAACTGCGGTTTTGAGTGCCGTTTCTGTGGATCGTGCGTTTGCAGGTGCCCAGCAGGACGGTCTTAAGGTTCGGGCAATTCTGGCGGTTCACCTGTACGGTCGTCTTTGCCCCATGATGGAACTGAAACAGTTTGCAGAGAATCGCGATCTTCTTTTGCTGGAAGATGCGGCCCAGGCTCATGGCGCGTCATTTGCTACTGAAAATGGCGTTGTTCGCGCCGGGAATCTCGGAGACGCAGCCGGTTTCAGTTTCTACCCGGGAAAGAACCTGGGGGCCCTTGGGGATGCCGGCGCTGTGGTTACCAGCGATGGCGAATTGGCTGCCGTTGTCCGCAAACTTGCAAATTATGGTTCCGAAAAGAAGTATGTTCACGAGTTTGCCGGTGAAAATTCCCGCCTAGATGAAATTCAGGCTGCAGTCCTGTCCGTGAAGCTTCCTCGACTGGACGAAGAAAACCGCCGCCGTAATGAAATCGCTAACCGCTACCTGGCCGAAATCAGAAATCCGCTGGTGAGGTTGCCAAAGGCTGCTGTTTCTGTGCCCGCCGGTACTGTGGCGGATTGTGTGTGGCATATTTTTGCGGTACACTGCGAACTGCCTAATGGCGAAAGTTGTCGCGACGCCCTTCAAAAACATTTGGCAAATCGTGGTGTAGAAACGCTTATTCATTATCCGACGCCGCCCCATTTGCAGAAGGCTTTTGCCGATGATTTTTCCACCGGGGCTTACCCAGTTGCAGAACGTCTGGCCAATGAGGAGTTGAGCCTGCCTTTACACCCCTTCATGACTGAAGATGAAATTGCAGCAGTAATTGAAGGCGTTAACAGCTTTAAGGATTAGTCTATGTTTGTGAAAAGTTTCCTGGGTTCGGGTGCGGTAACGGCTTTTAACGCCTTGAGGGCTTTTGCCATCAACAAGCTTTTGGCTGTTTTCTTGCCGCCTGCAGCCTTTGCCTGCGTCGGGCAGTTCATGAACCTGTTGACTATCGGGCAGGCCACTTCCAGTCTTGCTCTTCAGAATGGCTGGACTAGCCTGACCGCTCAGAATTTCAAGAACGAAAAGCAACTTCTTGGAGTGTGGCGAGGCGGTCTTCGTCTGACAACTTTTGCGAGCCTGTTCACTTTTGTGGCTGCAGTTCTGTTCTGTTTCATGGCTCCATTGGAAACTCTGTTTCCTGGGATGAATACTCGACTGGTGCAGGCTGCAATCCTGTTTGCTTTGCCAGGTGTATTCGCTACCAATATTATTGCCATCTGTGCTGCCGTCATGAACGGTATGGGTGAAAATCGCAAGTGGGCGCTTATCAATATTGTGGCTTCCTTGTGGCAAGTTTTATGGGTTGCATTTTTCCTTTATACGGGCCAATTGTCTGTCCTTTCTATTATTGCGACCCAGTCCATCGTGGCCGCCTTTTTTGCCATCCGCATTGCAAGCCAGGCTGGTTTTAGTGTCAAGAAAGTCTGGTCTACGGCAGCCGATATTCGTGAACCTTGGGTCTCTTATGCCTTGATGGGCTTGGTTCCCATGGTCATGACTCCCGTTGTGCTTACGGTAATCCGAACCGCAGTGGCTTCGAACTTTGGGCAGGATGCCGCCGGCATCTGGCAGAGTGTGTTGAAGGTTTCGGACTTCCTCTTCATGATGATGTCGGCTATTCTTACCGTGATTATCCTGCCGAAGGTTTCGGCCCAGCAGACTAGGCAGGAATTTTTCAAGTTGTTTAATCCCTTGCTCTTGCGTGTGATGGGAATTTCTCTGGTGATGGTGACGGCTTTATTTTTGTGCCGCGGTCTCCTAGTGCAAATCCTTTTTTCAAGAGCCTATATGGGTGCCGCCGATTATCTGTTTTATCAACTGTTGGGAGATTTCTTTAGGGCTGGTGGATTTTCCTTGGCACTGGTCCTGATCGCTCGCCGCGAAACAAAGAAGTTCCTTTCCATTGAAATTGGTTCGGAAATTTTTCTGGCCGCAGGTTCCCTGATTCTAATGAAACTGGTGGAATTCCAGGGACCCATGATGGCTTACGCCGTAGAAAACTTCCTATACTTTGCAGTTATGTTCGTTGTTGTCCGGAGGCTGAAATGGAATCAGCAGTAATTGTTTCTGTGCTGATGGCCTGCTACAAGCATGAACGTTTTGTAGAGGCGGCTGTCCGTTCTGTAATGGCTCAAGAGGGCGTGTCCTTTGAATTGATCGTTATTGATGATGGCAGTCCCGATAGGTCGCCCGAGATTCTTGAACGCTTGGCAAACGAGTTCCACTTCAAATACGTCCATCGTTCGAACAAAGGGGTGGTGGCGACCATGAATGAATTGCTTTCTATGGCGAAGGGCAAGTATTTTTGCTCCATGGCGTCAGATGATATGATGCCTGCAGGCCGATTGGCTGAACAAAGTCAGTACCTGGAAAGTCATCCTGAAGTTCCCGTATGCTTCGGACAGATTGTGGTGATGGATGGGGAAGGGAATCATGGCGAAACCCCGGACCCGCGCTATACCCGTTCTGTTCCTCAAGTGACATTCGAGGAATTTTTCATGGGGAAGAAAGAAGTTCACGGCTGTTCCGAAATGATTCGCCTGGATGTATTCCGTGATATGGGCGGCTATGATAAGGAATTCCCTTTCGAGGATTTTCCCCAGTGGCTGAAGTTCTTCCATAGGTTTGGAACGTTACCTGTGTTGCCTACCTTGTGCTGCTACTACCGCGTTCACGGAAACAACATGTCCAGCAACAGTACCTTGATGTATGGCACGTTCTTAAAGGCGCTGGCTCGTTACTCCGATCATCCCCTTTACCCGAAAGCTGTGAAAATCTGGAAGTCCCATTGGTTCTCCATGCTTGCTTATACCAACAAGGCCGAGGCCGTTCGCAGGATTCCTCAGCTAGCCTCGTTCTCCTGGGACTTTTTCAAAAGGTTCCCGAAGCTGTTTGTGCCCAAGTTTATTCTGGACCGCCGTTTTAACGTCTGATTCAAAACGCCGTTATCGTCTGAAAATTTTCTTGATGGTCCCTGCAATTCCCAGTGACTTTAGGTTTGTCCAAAGGGCAAGGGGAATGGAGAGAATCTTGGCGACCGGTGTCGGGAAAATCTTGTAAAGCTTTTGACGACGTTCAATTCCCTTGCGGACGGATTCCGGTCTCCAGTTACTTTGAAAGTGGTGGATGCAGTAGGTTTCTGCAGTGGCGCGAATCTTGCCGTCTATAAAGCTCTTGGGTGAAAAGAAATCTTCTGGGAAAATTTCCAAAGGGTCACGCAGACTGTTAAAGGCGTTGGCAAGGATGTTGGGCAAGACCAGCTCATTCACCTGGGATTCTGTGTAGTTGAATGATTCTTGTCTGTAGAAGTCCAGGGCTTTTGTAATGGCGGGGTGATTTTTGTTTGCGGCGAGAATCGCGCCTTCTATGCGGCGGGATCCGTTTTCGAATCCGAAGAAATATTCGCGGCCCATTAACGGATCGAAACTTTTCACGACTTCAACGTCGGTGTCGAGATAGATACCGCCTTCTGTTTCTAGGGCGTACAGACGGACTGCATCTGCGGCGAAGGCCCATTTTTTTTGGGCGAGGGCCTGCATTACCCAGGGAATGCCTGTGGCTTCGGCTTTGGAACGGTCCCAAAGGATCAGTTCATAATCGGGTAGAACTTGTTTCCATCCGTCCAAAAATTGGGTTACATCAGCAGGGAACGGCTCCCCGGAAAACCAACAGTAATGAATTTTCCTAGGAATCATTTTTCATCCCTCCTAAGCATTTTTTGCAAGACGTCGCGGCCTCCGAAAGAGATTACGTTGGCCACCTTGTTGCGAAGTCTAACCTTGAAATCCAACAGGTTCTGCAATCGAAGTTCCTTGATGTGATTCCAGGCGCGATTGCGGTAATCCTGGAATTCGTCGGTATCGGGGGTGCGCTTCAGAATGCTGTAGCTGGTGCTGATGAGCATGTTCTTTGCGGCACGAAGTAACTTCGGGTTCCTTATTTTTTCCGTGATAGTCGTACAAAGGT
Organism: Fibrobacter sp. HC4; assembly: GCF_023373925.1. NCBI lineage: Bacteria > Pseudomonadati > Fibrobacterota > Fibrobacteria > Fibrobacterales > Fibrobacteraceae > Fibrobacter > Fibrobacter sp. HC4. Next base: position 87,123 of record NZ_JALCZV010000002.1, read on the forward strand.
TTTCGGCGATGTCCAGCAGTTCCGCTTTCTTTAAATTGTAGGCGGAATTCAGGATGCTGGTTTCGCGTTTGCGGTACAGATATAGAGGCAAACTTACGGAACGGATTTCCTTTGCGCTCAAGAAAATCTGCGGGATGGTACAAAGGTCCTCGAAGTACTTGCCCCTCGGGAAGCGGACGTCTTTCCAGAGCCTTGCTGAGTAAAGTTTGTTCCATGCGGAATGGTCGGGAATCCTGTCTTGGTACAGCGCCTGGATAAGGGCGTCTTCGGGGGACCAGATTTTCTGGATGGACTTGCTTCGGTTTCCTGGAATCTTGGCGGGCAATTCGGTAAAGCTGTTGGACCCGCAGCAGATAATCTCTGCATCGGAATCTTGTGAAGCCTTGAGCAGGGTTTCTAGAAATGTGGGGGCGATCATGTCGTCGCTGTCGACGAATGTAATCCAGGGGGCGGAGACCTTCTGGAGGCCTGCATTGCGGGCTTCGGAAAGTCCTGCGTTCTCTTGGGACAGAAGCGTGAAACGTTCATCACGTTTGATGAATTCTTCGACAATTTCTGCAGAGTTGTCTGTGGAACCGTCGTTAACGACAATGGCTTCGAAGTCGGCAAAGGTCTGGTGCTGTACGCTGATAAGGCATGCTTCCAGATATTCGGCGGTATTGTATACCGGAATAATGACGCTTACGGTTGCCATAGGGTGGGCTTTTTTACGCCTGGCTTAGGTTTTGGACCACTTCGCCCCAGCCCATTTGCACAAGGGCGCCTGCTCGTACCAAGTTCCCCTGGGCGTCTTCGTATTCCTTCAGGATGCGGCTCCATTCGGTTACGTCGCGCTTGAACTTGATGTCCTTGCGAATTTTTTTCATGAGCATGTCCTGTTTCCATTGGGCGGCTTCGCCAAGGAACTTGCAGGATTCGTCCAGGGCGTCGAGATAGGCGGGCACCGCGTTCAGGAAGTTTTTTTCAAAAGGTTTGGCCTTGCCTTTTGCTTGACCCACAAGGTTCTTCTGATTGATGACGTTCTTGCGCAGTTCGCTCATCAGTCGTACGATTCGCTCGAAATCCACCTGGGGCCAGATCAGGTTGAAGGGCCACATCTTTTTCCAGTGGAACTTGAACATGGACTCGTGGGCCGTGTTCTTGGCCTTCAGCATTTCCTTGAGGTTGTTGAATATAATCTGGGATGGAAGCAAATCACTCATGGCCTCCAATATAGATTAATTCTCCATTTATAACTGAAAAAAGCCCCTTTTGTGGTAATTTTACAAAGCTTAGTTTGTTATTTTGGAAATAAGAAGTTAAATTCACCCCTGCATAAACTTGTAAAAAGGAAATCTATGAATAACAAAAAGTTCAAGATTCTACTTATTGTAGATATCGCATTGATTATCGGCTTGTTTGCCTTGATGATGATCCTCAAGGGTACTTATAATGACCAGGCTCAGAAGTCCGTTGGCGAACAGGTGGGTGCCTACCTGGAACAGTCTAACGGTGTTGTTCAGGAACAGTGGAAGGCTGTTGACCAGTACGGCATGGCCTGGAAGCTCGTTTTTGCCACTTTGACCGGCGACAAGACCGAAGCTACCTTTGATGCCACCGCAAAGGCTATCGAAGAAGACAAGGATGCCCGTTTCAAGCAACTTTCCTATATGTACAACGCTGCAGGCATTCCTCCTCAGGCTCAGAACTCCATCTACGAAAAGGCTGGCCTTGCTGACAAGTTCCTTCTGAAGAATGAAGGCGGCGTCAAGGAAGTGGCTTGCGGTAAGAACTGCGTCATTAGCTTCACCTTCGCAAAGGGCAAGCTGAAGACCGCTGACTACAAGGCTCTGACCGAATACAACATGGGTGCAAACTTTAAGCTGGAAGCTCCGGCTCCCTACCACTTTGAATAAGGAGTAATGAACGATGAACATGAAGAATATTTCCATTGCTCTTTCTGTCGTGGTTGTGCTTTTGCTGGCAACTCTTCTGATGCAGAAGGGTAGCTACGTTTCTCAGGCAACTGAACACTACGAAAAGACCACTACCAAGTCCTTCAAGGGCGCTTCCCAGATCATTGAGTATGTGAACAACTCCATCGAGACCAACAAGGGCGTTTGGACCCTGGCTTGCGAAGCTGTTCAGAGCGTAAAGACTTCTCAGGATCAGGCTCGCCTCGAAGCAAAGCTCTTCCCCTCTGTAAAGGGTACCATGAGCATTGCCAACAAGACTCGTAAGTTCGAAGCTAGCTCCGATTATTACATCGTTTCTAACTTCGCCAAGGTCGAAGTCGACAAGAAGACCGAAGTGAAGTCCCTTTCTGGCCTCGTCTCTGTGAACGTGAATGCTCTTCTGGGCAATGCCGCTGTTGCTGCATCTGACGAAGATGAAGAAGAGGGCGAAGAAGCTGTTGTGGAAGAAGCTCCGGCTCCCAAGAAGGCTGCCAAGGGTAAGAAAGGCAAGAAGCGCAAGTAACTTAACTCTTTGACTGGTAAAGAGTTAGACGATTTAACGCTCACTTTTTGATAAAAATTGAGGAATCCCGGCTTGAATGAGCCGGGATTTTTCGTTTTCATGTATGCGGTTTTTTTCCTGTTTTTGCACCAGTGTCATCCTGAGCGAAGCGAAGGATCTAGTGAAAATTCTTGCGATCTTTTCTATCTTTAGCCCCGTAAAATTTTAAATAACACAAGGTGCCGGCTAACCCCCGGCAAGAGGTAAAAATGCTCATTCTTCGTGGTACTCCGGCTCTGTCGGATTTCCGTCTCCAGAAGCTTCTGGCTGACTTCAAGAAAGAAAACCTGAACGTCGCAAGCGTTTACGCTGAATTCCTCCATGTGGTGGATCTGTCCGCCGATCTTTCCGCTTCCGAAAAGGAAACTCTGGAAAAGGTGCTCCACTACGGCCCCATGCGTGAAGCCAAGGCCCTGGATGGTGAACTGTTCGTGGTTTGCCCCCGTCCGGGTACCATCAGCCCCTGGAGCTCCAAGGCTACCGATATCGCTCACATCTGCGGCCTGCCCGCTATCAAGCGTATCGAACGCGCCATTGCCTACTACGTGAAGTTTGACGGTGCCGCTTCCGCCGACTCTCGCAAGGTGATCGAATCCAAGATCCACGACCGCATGACTCAGGCTGTATTCGCAGACACCGCTTCCCTGGACGTTCTCTTCAGCAAGGAAGAACCGCGTCCCCTGAACATTATTCCGGTGCTCACCGAAGGCCGCGAAGCCCTGGTGAAGGCTGACAAGGCCATGGGCCTCGCTCTTTCCGCCGACGAAATTGACTACTTGGTCAACAACTTTACCGCTCTCAAGCGCAATCCCACCGACGTGGAACTGTACATGTTCGCTCAGGCCAACTCCGAACATTGCCGCCACAAGGTGTTCGGTGCCGAATGGACCATCGACGGTGTCAAGCAGGACAAGTCCCTGTTCCAGATGATCAAGAACACCTACGCTCTGCACAACACCAACATCTTCAGCGCCTATAAGGATAACGCTGCCGTGATGAAGGGTGCAACCGCCGGTCGTTTCTACGCTGACCCCCGCACCAACAAGTATGACTTCCACAACGAAGAAGTGGATATCTTGATGAAGGTGGAAACCCATAACCATCCCACCGCAATTTCTCCGTTCCCCGGTGCCGCTACTGGTAGTGGTGGTGAAATCCGTGACGAAGGTGCTACCGGTAAGGGTTCCAAGCCGAAGGCCGGCCTCACTGGCTTCAGCGTTTCTAACCTTAAGCTGCCGGGTGCAGTTCAGCCTTGGGAAAAGGATTTTGGCAGCCCCAGCCGTATCGCTAGCGCTCTGGACATCATGATTGAAGGTCCTCTTGGCGGTGCAGCATTCAACAACGAATATGGCCGCCCCAACATTCTCGGTTACTTCCGTACTTTCGAACAGGAAGTTTCTGCTGAAAAGGGTAACGAAGTTCGCGGCTACCACAAGCCCATTATGCTGGCTGGTGGTCTTGGCAACATCAAGCACGACCACATCGAAAAGGGCCACATCGATCCGGGTGACCACCTGGTAGTTCTGGGCGGTCCTGCTATGCTTATCGGCCTTGGTGGCGGTGCAGCAAGTTCTGTGGCCAACGGTGCTGGTAACGAATCTCTGGACTTTGCTTCTGTGCAGCGTGAAAACCCCGAAATGGAACGCCGTTGCCAGGAAGTCATCGACCGTTGCTGGGCAATGGATGAAGAAAACCCCATTACCTTCATTCACGACGTGGGTGCAGGTGGACTTTCCAACGCCTTCCCGGAACTGGTGAACGATGGCGGTCTCGGCGGTAAGTTTGAACTCCGTAACGTTCCTAACGACGAACCGGGCATGAGCCCCTTCGAAATCTGGAGTAACGAATCCCAGGAACGCTATGTGATCGCTGTTGCCGGCAACAAGCTGGACGTGTTCGACGCTATCTGTAAGCGTGAACGTTGCCCCTATGCTGTAGTTGGCGAAGCTATTCCCGAAAAGCATTTGACCCTTACCGACAAACACTTCGGTTCTACTCCCATCGATATGCCGCTGGAAGTCTTGCTGGGCAAGCCGCCCCGCATGATCCGTAACGAAAAGAGCCAGAAGCGTCCCCTTACTTCCCAGGTGGTTCCTGCTGATGCAACCATCAAGGATATTGCACACCGTGTTCTCGCTAACCCCACTGTGGCAGACAAGACCTTCTTGATCTCCATCGGTGACCGTTCCGTGACCGGTATGATCTGCCGCGACCAGATGGTTGGCCCCTGGCAGGTTCCCGTGGCTGACTGCGCTGTCACAAGCGCAACTCTGGACACCTACGAAGGTGAAGCCATGTCCATGGGCGAACGCGCTCCTATTGCTCTCATCTCTCCGGCTGCTGCAGCCCGCATGACTGTTGCTGAATCCCTCACCAACATGGCTGCTGCTTACGTTCCGGATATGGGCCGCGTAAACCTTTCCGCAAACTGGATGGCAACTCCCAACTACGAAGGTGACGGTGCCGACCTGTACGAAGCTGTAAAGGCAATCGGTATGGAACTCTGCCCGGAACTGGGCATCACCATTCCGGTGGGTAAGGACTCCATGTCCATGAGCACCGTATGGCAGGACGACAAGGGCAGCCACCGCGTGACCGCTCCGATCTCCCTGGTCATCAGCGCCTTCTCTCCCTGCGCCGACGTTCGCAAGACTATGACTCCGCAGCTCATCCAGAACAAGGAGACTACCTTGATGCTGGTTGACCTGGCTCGCGGTAAGAACCGTATGGGTGCATCCATTGCAGCCCAGGTTTACAACATGCTTGGCGACAAGGCTCCGGATGTGGATTCCGCAAAGGAACTCCGCGCCTTCTTCGAAACCATCCAGAAGCTCAATGCCGATGGCAAGATCATGGCTTACCACGATAAGTCTGATGGCGGTCTCTATACTACCGTTACCGAAATGGCTTTCGCTGGCCACGTTGGTGTTACTTTGGACGTAAATGCTCTCCAGGGCAATGTCATCGACGCTCTCTTCAACGAAGAACTGGGTGCTGTCATTCAGGTTGCAAATGCTGACGTTGCCGCTGTTAAGGCTGCCTTCGCTGCTGCAGGTCTTGGCGACACCGTTTCTGAAATCGGTAAGCTGAACGATACTTACAACCTGGTTATCGGCGACTACGCCGAAGGCCTCTCTGACCTTCGCGCTATCTGGTCCGATACCACTCGCCGCATCGCCGCCCTCCGCGACAATCCGGCTTGCGCCGAAAGCGAATACCAGCTGAAGTTGGAACAGGATGATCCGGGTATCACTCCGAAGGTCACCTTCGACTTGGCTGCAAGCGCAAAGATCATCAAGGATTACTCCAGCCGCCCGAAGATGGCTATCCTCCGTGAACAGGGCGTCAACGGCGAACTGGAAATGGCAGCCGCATTTGCCAAGGCTGGTTTCGAATCCATCGACGTTCACATGACCGACATCTTGAGCGGTCGCGTTAGCCTGAAGGACTTCAACGGTCTCGTGGCTTGCGGTGGCTTTAGCTACGGTGACGTTCTGGGTGCTGGCGAAGGCTGGGCAAAGAGCATCTTGTTCAACCCCAAGGCTCGCGCAGAATTCGAAGCTTACTTCAACCGTAAGGATACCTTCACTCTGGGCGTCTGCAACGGCTGCCAGATGGTTTCTAACCTGAAGGACTTGATTCCTGGCGCAAAGCATTGGCCGCGCTTCGTTCAGAACCTCTCTGAACGTTTCGAAGCCCGTTACTGCTCTCTGAAGGTTGAAGATACCCCGGCTGTTCTCCTGAAGGGTATGGCTGGTTCCGTATTGCCTATCGCAGTGGCTCACGGTGAAGGCCGCGCAGAATTCGCCTCTCGTGAAGCTGCAGAAGCCTGCCTGAAGACTGGCCTCGTAGCCCTCCGCTATGTGGACGGCAAGCACGAATACACCGAACGCTACCCGCTGAACCCCAACGGTTCTCCGTTCGCAATCAACGGCCTCTGCTCTGAAGACGGTCGCGCTCTCGTCATGATGCCGCATCCGGAACGCGTGTTCCGTACCTGCCAGTACTCCTGGCATCCGGCTGAATGGGGCGAAGACGGTCCGTGGATGCAGCTGTTCCGCAACGGCCGTATTTTCGTGGGCTAATAAAAGTCTTGTCGCGGGCATGTACCGCGCTGCTTGAAAAATCCGCTTTCTGCTTTACCGCAGGGGCGGATTTTTTTTACATTGCAGGTTGTTAAAAGTTAGGAGCTTATTATGAATCTTTTTAAGAAGATTTCTTGGCTTAAGCCTGCGGTGATGGCGATAGTGGAACTTCCACAAATGAAGATGTCAATGAAATTTCATCTTCAAGTGTAGTTGATGAAATCTCATCCAGTGAAAGTTCTGCAGACTTACCGAATGAAGGTTTTGCAAGTTCCTCCAGCGAAATTCCTGCAAGTTCCGCTAATGAAGGCTTTGCAAGTTCGTCCAACGATAATTCTGGATCTTCGTCCAGCGCGGCTGTTACGTCAATTACTTCAAGTAGCGAAGAAACAGACTTTGACGATATCGTTGCAAGTTCCTCCAGTGAGTTGCCTGTAAGTTCTTCAGAAAATATTTCGCCTTCTGGTAGTGAAGAAATGATTTCATCTAGTTCTCTATCTGAAGGGTTGTCTTCGGGGGCTGATTCTTTCAGAAGGAATCGTTCTTTAATCCCGACGTTACGTATGGCACCTTGGTCGATGAAAGGGATGGAAAAATTTATAAAACGGTAGTGATTGGCTCTCAAACCTGGATGGCCGAGAATCTGAACTATGCGGATTCTGTGCAGACCCCGAGTCTCAAGGAAAGTTCCTGGTGCCGTAATGATGACGCCGATGAATGCTCCATTTTTGGACGCCTCTATACGTGGATTGCTGCCATTGATTCGATCTCGTTGGCTAATGACGCGAATGACCCGCAGAATTGTGGCTATGGAGTCGTATGTGATCGTTTAAAAGACGATGCCCTTGCTTTGGCACCAGTACAAGGTGTTTGCCCCAACGGATGGCATTTGCCCAGTTTAGCGGAATGGGAAACTTTGTTTGAAAGTGTTGGCGGCTGTGAATCTGATTTTTGGTCCGTTACCCAAAATGAAAGTGAAGATTATCATGGCCGATATGCATATTACGTGTTCATGACTTGTTATGCAGACTATGCTTTTTTGCAAGGTAGTGACTGTGTCAAATCGAATGCGATGTCGTTCGCTGCCTCGAGGATTAGTCAGTACAGTAGTCTTATCAAAAATGTTTGTCAAAATTTACGAGTAATAGTGGTTTGACAAAACTATATTTGTACCACTATTAGAGGGTTTTGACATGAAAATCGGTTCTTCTACATTAGCCCTTGCCTTGGGCGCATTTGTAACATTTAGCTCTGCAGCCCAGATTCAAGGCTTTGTTTCAGGATACGCACCTGGTAACGTTAAAGAAAAAAAAGAAGCAAAAGGTGTTGAATCCAGCCGAGATCTCCATACCGATTTTATGTGGGGACTTGGTGCCGAATATTTGGCTTTCCCGGTCGGTCCCCTTATGGTTGGCGGTGGCCTCGGATTTTTTAGTGTACAGACTGATGGCGGCTATAATGTCGTGATGCCTTCCGTGCCTCTGTGGCTTTCTGTTGGTGTAATTGGCCCTGATAGCTGGAAGGTTCGCCCTTACCTTGGCGCTCGCGTGGGATATCCGATTCCGGCCACTAATTATTTGACTTGGTGGGATAAGCCTCAGGACTTTTTCGTAACGGGAAACGTCGGTGTGCAGCTGCCGTACCATATGGGTGTAGAGTTCGACTGCACCTATCTGACCATGGATAAGTACTTCAGTAAGCATGGTGTGAATTTCCGCCTGAGTTCTGTGAAGTTTGGTGGTTCCATTACGGTTCATTTTGATTTGTCTGGCAAATCTGCTGAAGCCGATAAGGCCGCTACTGTAAATGATGCTGTTGTGGCGGAACCGGTTGTAGAAGAAAACTATGACGCATATGCTCCTTCTAGTGTGAATGAAAATTCTGAGTCTACGGATCCGTATTCTAATTATGGTGAACCCGCTGCAGAAAATATGACTGGTGAACCTTCTGCTGAACCTGCTTATGATGCTGCTCTCGCAGAAGAACAGCCTGCCGCAGAATCTTCTGAAGTTGCTCCGGTTGAAGAACCTGCCGCAGAGGCTCCTGCCGAAGAATCTCCCGCAGAAGAGGCTGTGGCTGAAGAAGCTCCTGCTGAGGAACCTGCGGCTGAACCCGCTCCCGAACCGGAGAAGAAGCCTGTAGCCAAGAAGGCAACCAGCAAGAAAAAGGCTGCCGCCAAAAAGACGACTAAAAAGAAGGCTGCTGCAAAAAAGAAGACTTCTAAAAAGAAAAAGTAAAGTCTAATCTTTGAGAGGTGCCGCGCTATGCGGCATTTCTTGTTTGGAATGCTATTTTTGGAATGGTAAAAAATGTCTGAACAGAATTTAACTCGTGAAACTTTGGTGGAATTCTTCGGTGCTGAAGAATACTCTCGCCTGTGCCGCCATGAGGCGGGGCATGCTCTGGTTGCCTTTTTGTTTAAGCGTCCTCTGGAATATGTGAAGATGACAAATTCCAAGGAGCGTCCGGGCGTTACCCGCATTACCGGAAGTGAACTGGACGGCTCTGCCCACATTGCCATTGCGGGCCATATTTCCGAATTCATTATCCGCAAGAATTTCGCTTGTGACCTAGATACGGTGATGCGTGAACTGCCTATGGAGCTGAACCGCAGTGACGCGGACTACCAAAGCTTTCAGGCTGCTTGCTATTACTTCCAGATGTCGGAAACCAACGTGGTGGAGCAGTGCTACAACATTCTGATGGCTTGCCAGAAGGCCTTGCTTGTGATTGTGGATGGGCTGGAACAGCGCACCTGCATGACCTGTGAAGAAATCGCCGCTCTTTTCCAAAAGTGATTGCGCAGGTTCGTTCGTAAACGCCCCAAAGGCGGTGGATTTGCATGAAAAATGCCGAAATCCACTGCCTTTTTGTTAGTTTATTTGTGAAATCCGTGGCGGAATGGAACAAAAAGCCCTTTTAAGGACAGTTGTCTTGGCCTTTTTGATTGTAAAATAGCTCAAAATGCTTTTGATTTAGTGTAAATTAACGAAAAGGCGGTGCCTGAACTAAAAAACTAGTTCAAGACACTGCCTTTTTTAGCGAATTGCTGTTTTCGATTACTTCAAAGCAGCGATAATAGCATCGCCCATGCCGGTGGTACCGACCTTGGTGCAGCCTTCCTGGTAGATATCACCAGTGCGGTAGCCCTGAGAAATCACCTTTTCGCAAGCAGCTTCGATAGCGCGTGCAGCTTCTTCTTCCTTGAAGGTATAGCGCAGCATCAAAGCGGTGGAGAGGATCTGTGCCAGCGGGTTAGCGATGCCCTTGCCAGCGATGTCCGGAGCGGAACCACCTGCCGGTTCGTACAGACCGAAGGAACCTTCAGCAATAGAAGCGGAGGGGAGAAGACCCATGGAACCAGTGAGCATTGCGCATTCGTCGGTCAGGATGTCGCCGAACAGGTTCGGGCAGAGCATCACGTCGAAGTCGCGGGGGCGCTTCAGGAGCTGCATAGCAGCGTTGTCCACGTAGAGGTGTTCGAGGGTCAGTTCCGGATAATCCTTGATGACTTCGTTCACGACTTCGCGCCACAGAACGGAAGTGGTCAGAACGTTAGCCTTATCGATGGAAGCAACCTTCTTGTTGCGGAGCATAGCGGCGTCGAAAGCGAAGCGAGCGATGCGTTCCACTTCGTAGCGGCTGTACTTCATGGTGTCGAAACCGATTTCTTCCTTGGAGCCCGGAACGCCTTCGCGGCCCTTGGGCTGACCGAAGTAAACGTCACCAGTCAGTTCACGAACGGTAAGGATGTTGAAGCCGTCACCGACGATGTCGGAACGGAGGGGACAAGCACCGGCCAGTTCCTTATAGACGCGAGCGGGGCGGAGGTTGCAGAAAAGCTTGAAGTGCTTACGGAGGGGGAGCAGAGCACCGCGTTCCGGCTGCAGGTTAGGAGGAAGGTGTTCCCACTTCGGGCCACCCACAGAGCCGAAAAGAATACAGTCAGAAGCTTCACCCAGCTTGAGGGTGGATTCCGGCAGCGGAGAACCGCTTTCGTCGTAAGCAGCGCCACCAACGTTGGCCCATTCTGCGTTCACGTCGAAACCGAACTTCTTGGAAACAACGTCCAGAACGCGGACAGCTTCCTTCATCACTTCCGGACCGATACCGTCGCCCGGGAGAACTGCAATCTTGTAATTCTTGCTCATTATTGAGTCCTTGGTTAAAATTTGAACGAATCAAAGATAGTAAAAAACGAGGGGCATTTCTACCTCTCGTTTTGTTTAATTCCCGTTCTTTCCGCCATCCTCGCGAGATTCTCGTTGGGCCACTTCGCGGGGGTGGAAACTCTTGTGTTCCTGCTTGATAAATTCCTTGTCCACATGAGTGTAGATCTGGGTGGTGCTGATGTCGGCGTGACCCAGCAGTTCCTGCAGCACGCGAAGGTCCATGCCCGCTTCGAGGCAGTGGGTGGCGAAGCTGTGACGGAAGGTGTGGGGCGATACCTGCTTAGTCAAGTGCATGGTATGTTGCTGCACGATCTTCCAAGCGCCCATGCGGCTCATGGGCTTGCCGCGGGAATTTAAAATTACGTTGTCTGTTTCCGGATGGGTGAGGGGACGACCTCGCTCGATCCATTCTTTCAGGTTTTCCTTGGCCTTGCTGCCTAGCGGAATGAGACGCTGCTTGTTGCCCTTGCCGATAGGGGTCAGCCATTCGTTTTCCAGGTCCAGGTGCGTCAGCTTGATTCCCAAAGTTTCTGAAATGCGAAGGCCCGCACTATACATCAGCTCGAACATGGCTGTGTCTCTCAATGGGTTCTTGCCGTTGGCGGCGCTCTCGAATACGCTGTCCACTTCTTCGCGGGTTAGGTATTGGGGTAGGTAGTGGCCCAGTCGCGGTGTGGCCAGCATGCTCTCGGTACTGAAATCGTACTCGCCCTGGTTCTGCATGTACTTCAGAAATCCTCGGAGGCTGGAGAAATGCCTGGCGATGCTGGTGGGGGAGTATTCCTCGTGAGCGGCCGCATCGGATAAAAATTCGTCCAGTTTTTCTGGGGTTAGGGCTTTTAAATCTAGAGAATGTTCGTCTAACCATCCAACGAAATGGCGCAAATCTTCCTGATAGCTCTGGATCGTGGCCGGGGAGAGGTTTCTCTCGACCCCCAGGAATGCCATATAGGCGTCAAGTCGGTTGAAATTTGGGCTCATAGGCTGGTACTAGGTTTGGGTGCGCGCCTTTGGCGCTAGAGATTTGAAGTGTGAAATACAAGATATAAAAAGATATGAGGTATGAGGTATGAGATGTCTTCTCTATTCTTTGGCTTTATGCTTGTTGCTGTTTGGTGTGTTTCCGGTATCGGCGATCGCCTAAGTGTCTAGATCCCTCCTTGTAGAGGGTAAGGATTGTGAGGTAGCGATTTGAGTCTCTTGCTCTGGATTCCTCGACTACGGCCTTACAGGCCTCCGCTCGGAATGACACGTAAAAGAACTCTTCGCTCTTCACTATCCACTATTTTGGGGTGGTTTCAAAAAAAAGAAAAAAAATTGCCTTTCCCCCTTGCCGAGTGTTCTTTTCTTTTCTATCATTGTGCGCGTCTTCGAGACGCGACTATGGATGATTAGCTCAGTTGGTAGAGCAGCTGACTCTTAATCAGCGGGTCGCAGGTTCGACCCCTGCATCATCCACTAC
>NZ_JALCZV010000002.1:99343-182577 GCF_023373925.1 Fibrobacter sp. HC4
CTATGGATGATTAGCTCAGTTGGTAGAGCAGCTGACTCTTAATCAGCGGGTCGCAGGTTCGACCCCTGCATCATCCACTAAAAGCGACAGGCAAAGATAAGCATCTTTCGTGAAAACGAATCATGAACTTTGAAACTTCGTCTTTTGCTTTACATAGCCGCAAGGCATAACGATCTGGATGATTAGCTCAGTTGGTAGAGCAGCTGACTCTTAATCAGCGGGTCGCAGGTTCGACCCCTGCATCATCCACTAAAAGACCTCTCGAAAGGGAGGTCTTTTTTTATGGTTAGAATTTTTTATTACACGTTTTTTTATAAAAAATCCAAAGAATTACATTTTATAGTATGATATTAGTATTACAAAATTTATATCTTGTCAAAAAAGCTATCTTTTAGAGACTAACTTTTCAAATTTGTTTCACACGGATTTTTAATGAAGATTGTTCTCCCTGTTGCTGGCAATGGACTGCGTCTGCGTCCTTATACCGAAAATCTGCCGAAGTGTTTGCTTCCGGTGGCCGGCAAGACTATTTTGGACTGGATTGTTGAAGACTCATTGTTTTTGAAGCCTGCCGAAACCATTTTTATCACTGGTTACAAGGCTGAAACTGTTGATTCATTCCTTGCAGAACGTTCCGCATGGGGTAAAACCCGTACTGTCGTCCAGAATAACCCCCAGGGCCTGGGTGAAGCCATCAGTTTGGCTCTTCCTTTTGTTGGCGACGATGAGCCGCTCCTGATTATTTTGGGCGATACTCTTTTTGAGGCCGATCTTTCTGTGCTGGAACAGGCTGACGAAAACATCCTCTACACCTTCAAGGTGGAAGATCCCCGTCGCTTTGGCGTGGCCGTGACTGATGCCGAAGGTCGTATTGAACGCCTGGTCGAAAAACCCCAGGAATTCGTTTCTGATGAAGCCATTGTGGGCATCTATTACATCAAGGATACCAAGGTTCTTAAGGAATCCCTCAAGTATCTGATGGACAACGATATTCGTACCAAGAACGAATTCCAGCTGACCGACGCCCTTGAAATGATGATCCAGAAGGGTTGCCGTTTCCGTACTGCACCTGTAAGCAAGTGGTTGGATTGCGGTCTGGCAGAAACCCTGCTCGAAACCAATGCTCACGTGTTGAACCGCAATGACAATTCCGCTGACTTTATAAGAGACGACGTGAAGGTTATTGCTCCCTGCTATATTGGCAAGGATGCCAAGCTGACCAATTGCACCATCGGTCCTAACGTGGCGGTTGGCGACGGTTGCGTTGTCGAAAATTGCACAATCGAGAATGCTGTCCTCTGGAACGGAGTCACGGTCTGCAATAAGCAGCTTGATAACGTTATCATCCACGAGTAGTGGATTTACGATCATGAACTATCTTGCCCTGGATTATGGCGAACATCGTGTGGGAGTCGCTTTTGCCGATTCCGAACTGAAGTTTGCTTTCGCCCGCGAAACTATCGACCAGAAGACCACAAACTTGTGGGTCCGTCTAGATGCTCTTGTCAAGGAAAACAAGGTGAACGCCTTTGTGGTCGGTATGCCGTACCATCCCGATGGTCGTGCCAATGGCAAGAACGTTGTGGTCGAAAAGTTTGTGCAGGATCTCAAGGAACGTTTCCCGGGTATGCCTGTCTACACTCAGGATGAATCCTATTCCAGCGTGCAGGCCCAGGCTTGTACCGCACATTTCAGCAAGAAGAAAAAACAAAAGAGCAAGGCGGTTATTGACCAGCTTGCAGCCCAGATTATCTTGCAGCGTTGGTTAGACGAGAATTAACCGAAAATGAAACTAACCGAAAATGATTTAAGGCCGGCTTACTGTCGGCCTTTGTCGTTAGTCGTCTTTACGTTTTTTTTCGGCCTTGTCCGTGTACATTTCGTGGTCGGCCCTTTCCAAATACTTTATGATGTCGTCGTTCTTGGAAGTCATGCAGGAGTAGCCGAAGGCAACGCTGAAGCGTCGTCCGCGAATTTGTAGCATCTGGGCCTTGGACTTCAGGTGCAGAATGTAGTTTAGCAACTGAGGTTCCGTAGTTCTCGGGATGATTGCCAGGAATTCGTCGCCGCCCATTCTGAAGAACATGGCGTCTTCGGGGAGAACCATCTTGAACAGCACGCCCACAAGTCGGATGTATTCATCGCCGATCAGATGTCCGTAATAATCGTTTACCTGCTTCAGGTAATTGCAGTCTGCCGATATGAATCCCAGCGGCAACTTGTCGTCGGTAGCGATCGTTCCTAGAATTTCGTTCAGGTAAGTTCGGTTGTATAGGCCGGTCAGTTCGTCGGTAATGGCCAGACGGTGCAGCTGGCGTTTAAGCTTTTCCTGTTCCGTCACGTTGTTGATCAGGGCCACGATGCCGTAAATGTTGCCCTTGTCGTCGTGGACGGGTTCCTTGATAATCTCGAGGAATTCCTGGATTCCGTCTGCGTTTACCTCGATGACGTAATGGGCGCCCTTGCCGGTACGGATAATCTCCTTGTCCTTTTCCATGGCCATCTTGGCGTTTTCTTTGTCCTTACGGATTTCCACGTCGGTCTTTCCGCGGATCGTCCAGCCCGGTTCGTCGGCGCCGTGAAGGTGGTGCCAGTAATGGGTGCAGAACACGTACTTGCCTTCGGCATCCTTCAAGAAGATGTTGGAGGGGAGTCGCTTTAGAATGTACTCCAGTTCCTGCAGATGGATGGATTCCTTGACGTTGGTCAGCTTTTCAAGTCGGTTGACGATTAGCTGCTTGCTGTAAGGGGCACTGATAAAGTCCAGTACACCGTAATCCAGGCACTTGAATTCCTTGTCGGACGGAGTCTTGGGGGTGACCACGATAACGGATGCCGGAAGCAAAGTCTTTTTGGATTGGATCGCCTTTAGCAGACTGTAATCGTTGTCTGTGGCGGCGTCCGACATGATTAGGATGATGTCCGGATTCGTTTCGGTCAGCGTTCCCCAGATGCCATTGCCCGATTCTGTAGTTAAAAACTGGCTGTCGAAATTTTCGACAAGGATGCTCTGGAGCGTCTTGTCAACTTTCGATTTCTTTGAGAATAGAACCAGTTTTTTCATTTACGGTAATCCTTGATTATGCAAACTGTAAAACAGCACACTCCAAATATAAATAGAGCTTGTAAAAAAATAGTGCGATTTTTTTTTGAAAAATGCTATTCCAAATGCGATTAAAGGCTGATAATTAGAAGAAAAAGGTTATATTCACCAAAAAAAGAGAGGTTTCTTCTATGGAATTTTTGGATTTGGTGAAAAATCGCTACAGTTGCCGCAAATTTTGTGACAAGAATGTTGAAGAAGAAAAGCTTCTGCAGATTTTGGAAGCTGGGCGTCTGGCTCCTACGGCGATGAATCATCAACCATTGAAGATTTTCGTTGTAAAGTCTGCCCAGTCGCTGGAAAAACTCCGCGGAATTACCCGCATGGCCTACAACGCCCCGGTTGTTCTTATGGTTTGTTACGACAAGGACTTGTGTTACCGCGCCCTAAATTACAACGACGAACACGAATGCGGCGATATGGATGCCAGCATTGTAACCACGACAATGATGATGCAGGCCACGGAACTGGGTCTGAATACTTTGTGGGCACGAGGATTCAATGCCGTGGAAATTGCACGGGCTTTTGAATTGCCTGAAAATTTGAAGTTGAGCTGCCTATTGGATATCGGCTATGCCGATCCTGCAGAAGGTGGCCCCAGCCCCCGCCATTCCGTTCGAAAGGGAATGGAAGAGCTGGTTTCCGAAATTTAGTTCTGGAGCAAGGCGTCAACCTGCTTGAACAGGCCGGCGATCATTTCGGGCTTGATGGCTAACAGGGTTTCAATCCTGGAAGTCAGCATGGCGATACTTTCGGGTCTGGGTTCGGGTGCCGCATTGACTCTTGCCGCAATGCTGGGGAGAACCTTGATCAACATACCGATCTGGGCTGCCTTGATTAGCAGTTCAGCGGTCTGGGGATTGAACTTGTCTCCCAGGTAGCTCTTGATAAATGCGGGCCAAACCTTTGAAGCCGTGGCTTCGTCGGTTCCCATGAATTGCCAGGGCTGCATCTGGGGGTTGTTCTTGAGAAGGGTGTCCAGCATGCACATGCTGCTGAACTCAAAGATGGGGTGGCCCACTCTGACGTCGCCCATGTCAATCAGTTCAATTTCACCATTGCGGATCAAGGTGTTCTTGGGGTGGAAATCACCGTGGAGCAATGTGGACGGGTCGGGAAAGGCGGCGATTGTATCCAGGATTTGCTGGAACTGTTCCTCGTTGACCCACTTTCTGACGTGTTCCATTTCGCCGATAATAAATTCCTTGAAACTCTGGAATTCGTTGTTCTTTACGACGGTGGCGTGAATGCTGCGGGCCAAGTCCGCAATCTGCTGGATACGCTGGTCAAATTCTTCGGGATGCTCGGTAATGTAGGAACCCACGGTCTGGGCGTCTAGCATTTCATAAACCACGCCCATATCATTGCCAACCTTGACGATGTCGTAGCTGATGGCTGTGGGCATACCGTAGACAAATGCCTTGCGGGCGTTTTCCTGTTCGCGCTTGATGATGTCAATGGAGTTGGCGCCTTCAACCCTGTAGACCTTGACAATGGAATCTTCGCTCAGACGATAGACTGTGCCATAAGCGCCGCGGCCGATTTCCGGACAACCCTCGATACTTACGCATCGATAGGCCTTTTGAACGTCCAGAATTTCTGTAAAACCAGTCACTTCAAAGATGTCGTACACTTCGCTGGTAACGTTGATGACTGTAACTGTGGGAATTTTCTTTTTAAGCTTGAGAAGGATACGCAGACCTGCAGAAGAAATGTATTCCAGTTTTTCTGCGTCAATGGTGGCTGCTGTAGGGGAGTTGTCTCCGAGTAGTTCCATCACCTGTTTTTCTGCATCGCCTGCGTTGGATGAATCAACCTTACCGGATAGGATAATGCTGAGATTGTTATTCTCGATTTTCCCGTCAATATTTACAACAGTCATGATTTTCTCCTTCAAAATCATTAGATGTCAATAATATAACCTCAGATTTTGAAAAAAGAGAAAATTGACTTAAGTCGACGTTTTGGGGTGCGTTAAAGTGATTTTAGCGCACCTGTTTCGGATTCCATGATGTAGCCTCGGACCACGATGTCCTTGGGAACCAGGGGATGGTTCTTTACCAAGTCAACTGTTTCGAGAACTGCTGCTTCCGTATCTTCAAATCCGTGCAGCCAGGAATCCAGATCGATACCGCAATGACGCATGAGGCTGATGTGCTCTTCGTCTACACCACGTTCCTTCATCAGGTGGAGCATTTCCTGGGCGTCCATGCCCTGCACGCCGCAGCCGGTGTGGCCGATAATCATGATTTCGTTGACGCCCAGCTCGTAGATGGCTACCAGCAGGCTTCGGACGGTACTATCGAAAGGATTGGTAATGGTGCCGCCGGCATTCTTGATCATCTTCACGTCACCGTTCTTGATGCCTAGCGCTGCAGGGAGCAGTTCCACTAGGCGTGTGTCCATGCAGGTGACGATGGCAATCTTCTTGTCGGGATATTTACTGGTGGTGAATTTCTCGTAGCCCTTGCTTGCGACAAACTCTTTATTGAAGGCTAACATTTCTTGAATCATGAGTAAAACTCCGTGTTTTTCTAGAAAGTTAAAATACTAAAATTCAGCTCGGTCTTCCCAGATGTCGGCGATAACTTCGCACATGTCGTCGCTGTCGTCGGAGGATGTTGTGCCTGTAATCATATAGATGTAATTGTTTGCCTGCACGCTTGCCAATGTGCAGGTCTTGCTATCGGGAAGGGATCGGCTGATGGTACCGTATTTCTTCTCTGCATTGTAGGTTGCTTCACTTGCGGTGTAGCTAATCATGTGGCCTCTTTTTTGTAAAGCGGCTGAACCCTGGTTTAAGATGGGGATCATTTCATTGCCCGCATTGCCGAATAACGATTGAACGACGTTCATCTTTTCGTTAGGGCTAAGTGCTCCGTGACCCGTAACTGAGAAACGGTCGCTGAGTTCAAAAAATAATTCTTGGCTGGTCTTACTTTCTCCGCTTGTCTTTCTTGTTGATATTCCTATTGTGGAGAGAACCGAGTCGTTTTGCAACAGACGTTTTGCTATTTCTTGCTCAGTTTGATCGATGAGATTCTTCCAGTAATCCATATCCCAGTTCAAGTAGTATAGGGCAAATTCTTCGTCGCTTACGTCAAAGGGGGAGGTGAATGTGGTATCCTGGGCGAAGTAGTCCTTACGGGCCCCTCGGATAGCGATAATCTTGTTGTCTTTTTTTACAGTAAAGGCAGATACTTCCCGGTCTAGGTCAAATATATTGAACCGAATATCCCAAGCACCGCCGAATTCATATTTGAACGGAAGCGGGGTGGGAATATGCACGGTTCTGCTGGTGACGAAGGACCTGCCCATGTTTTGCATGGAGTATTCCTTGACAGAAGGTGCCGTGCGACTTGGGGTAAAGCAACCGCAAAAAATGAACGCAATAAGAACGAGTGCAGCGAAAATTCTGAACATGTTTCCTCCTAAATTTTGCGAACAAATATATCAAATACAATTGTTGATGGTTTGGAACAACGAACTTACCTGAGTCGCGAAGATATTGAAAATTTGCAGAAAGGATAGCAGAAAATTCCCTAAAAATATGGATTTATTTCTAACGTCTTGCTCCTCAATGAGTTAGACGTTTTTATTTGAACGTTTAATTTCTGCGTTTTGAAAATGTACTTGGTAAGTTGTTTTTAGGTTTATATGCGATTCTAATTTTGCATTGCATAAGTGAAGCGCTGGTATAGGATTTGAACGTTTTAATTTCTACATTTTACCCCGTAAATTTAACGGGGACAACCCAAAGGATAAAACATGCGTGATCAATTCGAAAGCCCGCTGATTCAGCGCTATGCTTCTAAGGAAATGAGTTTCATCTTCAGCCCGCAGTACAAGTTCCAGACTTGGCGCAAGCTGTGGATCTACCTGGCCGAATCCGAAAAGGAACTTGGCCTGCCCATTACCCAGGAACAGGTGGACGAACTGAAGGCTCACGCTACCGATATCAACTTTGACGTTGCCGAAGCCGAAGAAAAGCGCCGCCGTCACGACGTGATGAGCCACGTTTACGCTTACGGTGTGCAGTGCCCCAAGGCCAAGGGCATCATCCACCTGGGTGCAACTTCCGCTTTCGTTGGTGACAACACCGACCTCATCCAGATGCAGCAGGCTTTGATCATCGTCCGTAAGCGCCTCTGCCGCGTTATGGATAAGCTTTCCAAGTTTGCCATGGAATACAAGGACATGGCTCAGCTGGGTGCAACTCACTTCCAGGCAGCTCAGCTCACTACCGTTGGTAAGCGCGCTTGCCTCTGGCTCCAGGATTTGCTCATCGACCTGGAAGAAGTCAACTTCCTCATCGAAGTTCTTCCGTTCCGCGGCGTTAAGGGCACCACCGGTACCCAGGCTTCCTTCATGGACCTGTTCAACGGCGATGAAGAAAAGATTATGGAACTGGACCGCCGCGTTACCGCCAAGGCTGGCTTCAAGCGCGTGCTCACCATCACCGGTCAGACCTACACCCGTAAGTGGGACAACCGCGTAAACCAGGTGCTCAGCTCCATCGCTCAGTCCCTCCACAAGTTTGCAACCGACATGCGCCTCATGCAGGGCGTTAAGGAAGTGGAAGAACCGTTCGAAAAGACCCAGATCGGTTCCTCTGCCATGGCTTACAAGCGTAACCCCATGCGTTCCGAACGTATCTGCTCTCTGGCCCGTTTCGTCATGGCCCAGGTGAACAGCACCGCCATTACTCAGGCTACCCAGTGGTTCGAACGTACTCTGGACGATTCCGCCAACAAGCGTCTCGCCATTCCTGAAGCATTCCTCGCTATGGATGCAATGCTCATCATCGCTGAAAACGTGACCAACGGCCTGGTGGTTTACCCCAAGGTTATCGAAAAGCGCATCATGGCTGAACTCCCGTTCATGGCTACCGAAAACATCATCATGGAAGGTGTGAAGAATGGCGGCGACCGTCAGGAACTCCACGAAGAAATCCGCGTGATGTCTCAGGAAGCTGGCCGCGTCGTTAAGGAACAGGGTAAGGATAACGATCTTCTGGAACGCGTCCTCAAGAACGAAAAGCTCCAGAAGCTGGGCATCACGGTCGAAAAGCTGAAGGAAATCCTCGATCTCCGCAAGTTCGTTGGCCGCGCTCCTGGTCAGGTCGTGAAGTTCGTGACCGAAGAAGTCCGCCCGGCTATCGACGCAATCGCCGATTGGGATAATATCGACGCTGGCGAACTGAAGGTGTAATAAACCATGAAAAAACGCTTTTTATTGGTTGTTCTGGTTTCTTTGCTTGTATCTTGTTCTAGCAAGAGCGAACTGGAGGATATTGCCAGGCAGGATTTGATGGTGATTAGGGCGGGCCTAGCCTGCTCTATAGATCCTAAAGCTGATGAATGCGTGGTTTACGAAGGTTTTCTAGCCTCTTGCGTACGAGACCGTTATGGCCGAGTCCACGAATGTTCCAATAACATTGCTGGTAAATTAATAGGCGCTAGATCCATTGATTTGTATTGGCAGAAATATGATCCAAATAGTGATTATTTATCGGGGCCTGATTTAAAGGGCTTCCTTGCGGGCTGTGTTAACGTTATAGGATGGGACCGGTGTTATGATGCATCTGGAAATCCTTATTACGGAGGCCTTGCCCGCCATGCTTCATGGGGACGCTCCTTTTTGAACCTGATTGAGATTCCTGCGATTATGCTCATTCGTTCTAAGGATGGTCTTGATTAAACTCGTCTAGCGAATAGAAAAATGTCGAGATTTATGTCTCGGCATTTTTGATGTTTGAATGTTCTTGTGAAATTACCTGCTTGTGTCATCCCTTCGACAAGCTCAGGGCAGGCTCTGAGCGTTAGCGAAGGATCTAGTGACATTTGAAATGCGGCTCCTATGGGGTCGCATTTCTTGTATTTGTTTCGTTTTTTCGAATTTTTGGACTCCATTTTAATTGGTTTATCGGATTTGGAGTCCATGTTTTTAGACAAACTAACGCGAAAATGGCGGATTACCGTGTTGTCTAAGTTTTGAATGGACTCCTTTTTTTCATTGTTGTCCATTTTGGAGCCTATTTTTGAACAAACTTTATTATGTTTGTTGAATACAAAGTAATGAAATGGGCTCCAAATTAGCTTGGTTTGCCTTTTGGGAGTCCATTTTTGCGGAAAATGGCTTTTGCGGCGGGTCACAGAGCTTATGAAGGAAAATTTTATAACCAGGAAACCTTGATTTAATTATTTTTTTGCAATGAATCAGTGGGCTTTGACAATGGTGATTGGCGGATTAGGTCTGTTCTTCTTGGTGATGACCTATGGTGCCTTGATTTCTAGCAAGAAAAGCGGACATTATTCGTCTGGAGTGCCTCTTGTTGGCGGTACCCTTATTGCCATAGCCTTTTTAATTTCGCCCATTAAATGGCTTGCTTTTTTGGGCCTGCTTGATTATGGTTTTTGGATGATCTTATCAAGTCTTGTGAAAAATTTTATTGCTGGTAGGAAATTGAGGAAATAGAAGTTTTTTAGCTTCATTGTTAGAAATGAAAACTTATATTTCCTTTCCATGAACAACTTTACTTTCTATAGTCCTACAGAATTTGTTTTCGGTCGTTCCACAGAATCCCAGGTAGGGGAGCTTTGCCTTAAGCATGGCGCTAGCCGCGTGATGATTATTTACGGTGGGGGCAGCGTGGTGCGCTCCGGTCTTTTGGACCGTGTGAAAAGTGCATTGACCGCTGCAGGAATTGCCTTTACAGAAATGGGTGGCGTGCAGCCGAACCCTATTGATACCAAGGTTCGTGAAGGCTTGAAAATTGCCCGTGAATTTAAGCCGGACTTTTGCTGCCCGTAGGTGGCGGTTCCGTAATCGATACGGCCAAGGCTATGGCTGTGGGTTACCATTACGAAGGTGACTTCTGGGATCTTTATGAAATGGTGAACGGAAAGAAGAAGGCTACGGTCAGTCGCGCATTGCCTATTGGCGTGGTGCTGACTATTCCTGCTGCAGGTTCCGAAGGCTCCGGCAATTCTGTGATTACCAATACCACCACCAAGGTGAAGGTGGGTATCCGCTATCCCATGATTCTTCGCCCGAAGTTTGCGGTGATGAATCCTGAATTGACTATGACTTTGCCGGAATGGCAGACAGCCAGCGGCGTCAGCGATATGATGGCCCACATTCTGGAACGTTACCTGAGCAACACTCCTGACGTGCAGATTGGCGACCGCCTTGCCGAAGGCATGCTCCTTGCCATTATGGAAAATGCGGAAAAGCTTATTGCCGACCCGCAGAATTACGAAGCCCGCGCTAACATCATGTGGAGCGCTACTATCGCCCATAACGATACTTGTTCCATCGGCCGCGTGGAAGACTGGAACAGCCACGCCATGGAACATGAAATTTCTGCAGAGTACGATGTGACTCACGGCGCAGGCCTTGCTGTGATTTTCCCGGCGTTCCTGCAGTACGGTGCAACCCACAACCCTCACAAGGTTGCCCAACTGGCTCATCGTGTTTTAGGCGTTGCCGACTCCGGAGACGTTGCTGCCGATGCAATGGCGGGTGCTCTTGCCCTCAAGACCTGGTTCCACGACAAGCTCCATATGCCTGTGACTTTCGCACAACTTGGCATAGAAAATCCCAACCTGGAATTGCTCAACGAACGCCTTCATAAGTTGAAGGGCGACGTTCTTAAGGGCTATATGGATCTGGATGCTGCCGCTACCATGGAAATTTACAAGTTGGCCTTGTAAAGGTTTGCCATGTTGAATAAATCCTACAAGTTTTATGGTTGGGAAGGTGCTCCAGAAAAAGTGCGGCGCCTTTACGACCTGCTTTCCGGAATCTGGTGTGTTGAAACTTGCGCACCCCGCCTTCGTCAAAAATGGTCCTGCGAAAACAAAACCTGCGGACAGTGTTCTATTACGGCATTTTTAGTGCAAGATCTTTTGGGAGGGGATGTGTATGGCATTCTCCGGCCGGAAGGTGGTGTCCACTGCTATAATGTAATTGGAGACCGTGTTTTTGACTTGACCAGCGAACAGTTCGGCAGTGAAAAGCTTTGCTATGAGGGTAATGCATTGCAGTCTCGTGAGGTTCATTTTGCCAAGGAAGAAAAACGGCTTCGTTACGAGATGCTGAAATCTCGATTGTTAGAGGTTATTCCGGGGCATATTTAAAAGGGTTGCCTTCGCTTTTTAGGAATCATCCGTTCTGGATGATTTCTTTTCTATTTATTTAAAAGTATGCGTTTTTTATTTATGATATTATATTCCTTGTAAAGAAGGATTTTTTTATGTCTACTATTCGTAAGCGCTTGTCTACTGAATCTACCTCACGTTCCGAAATGGCCATTTTCGATATGGCCTCCTGCTTGGATGAAAAATGGAATGTGTGGATGAATGTTCACCTGAATTTTGCCGTGAGAGGCCGGGGTAATGATGTGGACCGCGAAGTGGACTGCATCCTTTACCACAAGAAGTATGGGATGCTCCTGATTGAATGCAAGGACGGCCAGATTTCTACGGAAGAGTCGCAGGGTTCCGAAAACGGTTTTATGTGGAAGCAGGGAAACCGCGTGATGGAACGTTCTCCCGTTCAACAAGTGCAGTCCTTGATTTATCCACTTCATGATCATTTTAGCGGTATGTTCCCCAAGGATGAAGGGGCTGGCTATCACCGGGTTCGTGTGCAGTGGGCCGTTTGTTTTGCGGATATGGATAGCGTTGGAAAAATTGGCAGCAATGCCATGCAACCTAAACGCGCGATTTTAAAGTCGGACCTGAAAAGCTACAATACTTTGGAACGTAAGGTCAAGAAAATCCTGGAAATGAAGGAAGAATCTCGGGGAGGAAATCCCTTCCCCAATGATGAACTTTCGGATGAAAATTTTGACAGGCTGGTTTCGTTCCTGGGTTGCTTTGATGAACCTTCCTGGCCGGAACTTTGGGATATGCAGGCAGAAGCCCGTGTGCGCCCGACGGAAATTCAGGAAATGCTGATGGAGTCCATTGTTCGTAACCCGCGCATGCGTATCGAGGGTGTGGCTGGTTCTGGAAAGTCGTTGTTGGTGCAGTGGGAGGCGACCCGCCTGGCTCGCGAAGGGAAGCGGGTTGTGGTTCTTTGCTACAATGATTTGCTGGCGGAACACATGCAGCAAAATTTTGTGGAGGCTGGCCTAGATGAATCGCAGGTGGTGATGTCTGGATTCCATAAGTTGGCGGCTAAATATGTGCGCTTGGCCAAGGTCAAGGGTGTTGCCCGCAAGGAACCGGATGATGCTAAGGAGAAGGCTGAATATTTTGAATCCATGTCGGTCTTCTTTAAGGAGGCTCTGGAAAAATTACGTTGCAAGAAGAATCGCTTTTTTGATGCCCTGATTGTTGATGAAGGACAGGACTTCGCCAACGATTGGCTTGATACGGCTTTGCTTCTGTTGAAGGATCCAGAAAAGGGGATTGTGCGATTCTTCTATGATTCCAAACAGACTTTGTACAAAGGCCGCGAGGTTCTGGGGAATGCTGCCATTAATGCCATGCCTGTAATGGTTCTTAAGCGAGGCTTCCGCAGCACCAAGAAAATTTTGAACTGGGTTCATGACGTAACGGATATCCGTATCCCTTGTTACGAAGATACTGTGCCTGGCCGTGAGGTAGATGTTCGCCTATATGACAAGCCCGAAGACCAGGTTGAAATGTTGCGGAAGGTGGTTCTGGATCTGAAAAAGAAGGGTGTCGAACCTAAGGACATTCTGGTTGTTTCATTGAGAAGCAAAAATCATTCCGGCCTGGCGTCGTTGAACGATGATGTATTCCAGTGGAGCGATGTGAGCGATTCTTTGAACAGTCTTGCCATAAACATGGTGTCGGCCTACCGCTATAAGGGCTTGGATAAGCGGGTGGTTATTTTGGCGGATCTAGAACCGTCCAAGAATGACCCTGGCGCGCCTCATAGCAATGCCAATCTGATTTTGGTGGGGGCTACCCGAGCCAAGGAACATCTGGTCGTTTTCAAACAGCGAAAGAATTTCTAAAAAAATATTTTTTCTATCTTGTCTCCTGTAAATAATTACAGGAGTTTTTTATGTCCGTTCAAGTAATGGTAAATGGTATTCCGGGTAACATGGGCAAGATCGTGGCCGAAACCTGCGTCAAGCGTGGCCTGGAACTGGTTCCCTATTCCCTCACTGGCGAAATCATCGTTGAAAATGAATCGGTCGTGGCTGGCAAGACCGTTCAGCTCTTGAAACCCAGCAACCGCGAAGAACGCATCGGTGAAGTTCTTGCTAAGTACCCCAACCTGATTTGCGTGGACTACACTCATCCCACCGCCGTGAACGACAACGCCGCTTTCTATGTCAAGCACAAGATTCCGTTTGTCATGGGCACCACCGGTGGTGACCGCGAAGCTTTGACCAAGCTTGTTGCCGAAGCTAATCACCCCAGCGTGATTGCTCCCAACATGAGCAAGCAGATTGTGGCCTTCCAGACCATGATCGAATGGCTGGCCAATGAATTCCCCACCGCATTCAGCGGCTACAAGCTTTCTGTGGTTGAAAGCCATCAGAAGACTAAGGCTGACACCAGTGGTACTGCACGCGCCGTGGTTGGCTCCTTCCAGAAGATGGGCTTTGAATACACTCCGGACGATATCGAAAAGGTTCGTGACGAAAAGAGCCAGATGGAACGTATGGGCGTGCCTGAAGAATACCTGGGCGGCCACGCATTCCACACCTATAGCCTGGACAGCGAAGACGGTACCGTCCACTTCGAATTCCAGCACAATGTGTGCGGCCGTAAGATTTACGCCGAAGGTACTGTGGACGCCGTGAACTTCCTGGCCGAACAGATTGCCGCTGGCACTGCAAAACCCTTCAACATGATGGACGTCCTCCGCTCCGGTAAGATGCGTTAATCAGCTTAAAGGTTAAAGGATAAAGTTTATAGAAGAATAATGCGAGGCTAAGCCTCGTTGATGAAGAGCGGCGTAGCCGCCTAGCTAAGTTCTTTAACCTTTCCGCTATCACCTCGTCGCTAATATGCGTTCTTATATCCTTCGACGTTTGCTGCTGATGATCCCGACTCTTATCGGGATTTCATTGGTGTGCTTTATCCTGATTCAGCTGTTGCCCGGTGGCCCGGTAGAAGAAATGATTTCCCGTGCCCAGCAGGCTGCTGCCATGAAGGGTGGGGTAGATGCGTCGAAGGCTCTTTCTCCAGATCAGATTGCCCAGATTCAGGCTTATTTCGGTTTCGACAAGCCGGCCTGGCAGCGGTACCTGACCTGGCTCTGGAACGTACTTCATTTGGATCTAGGGAACAGTTATACTTACGGTCTTCCTGTGTGGGACGTAATCACTAGCCGTTTCCCCATTTCTCTTTTCTTTGGTTTTACGTCATTCTTCTTAAGCTACTTGATTTGTATTCCGTTGGGACTGTGGAAAGCGGTTCATCATGGAAGCAAGTTGGATACCTTTAGCAGCGGCGTGATTTTTTCGGGCTATGTGATGCCCGGTTATGCCCTTGGTATTTTGCTGATTATCTTTTTGGCCGGCGGTTCTTACCTGGATATTTTCCCCCTGGGCGGTTTGACATCAGACGAATTTGAAGATTTCACGTTCTTCGAAAAGTTAGCGGATCTGGCTCACCATCTGGTGCTACCTATTTTCTGTTATATGATCAGTGAATTCGCCTTCTTGACCTTTCTCATGAAAAACTCCGCCTTGGAGGAGCTGGGCCGTGACTACATGCGAACTGCCCTGGCCAAGGGCATGAGTTTCAACCAGGCTCTGGTACGCCACGCTCTGCGCAACGCCTTGATTCCCATTGCCACCCGCCTGAGCGAAATCTGCACCCTTATGTTTGCCGGAGCGCTCTTGATCGAAAAAGTTTTTGATATCGATGGCATGGGATTGCTCTATTACAATTCCATGGTAAACCGTGACTACAATGTGGTTATGGGGATTATTTTCCTGAGCAGTCTAATGGCCATGGTGGGCCGCCTGTTCAGCGATATCCTTTATACTTTGGTAGACCCGAGAATTAAGTTCTCGTAATAAAGATTGCGGTACCTTGACCGCTAATTTTATATATATTCCGTACTATGAATAACGAAATTGTCTCTTCTGCAGTTAAAGATTTTCTTTTGGCTCACGGCTATGCCGCGGATTTTGAAATTACAACCATTGCCGGTGCCGGTTCGGGCCGCAAGTACTACCGCATTGCCAGTGGCGATAAGTCCTGTGTACTTCAGGTTTCCGCATCTGTAGATGACGACTTTAAGCGCTTTGTAGATTATTCCGCCGCCTTCCGTGAATTCGGTCTGCCGGTGCCTCGCGTGTATTTTGTGGACGAAGCAAGTTGCTCTGTGTTGCAGGAAGATCTGGGCGCACACAACCTGCTGGATGAAATTCTTCCGTCTGGTCAGAACAAATCCGGCAACGTCCGCATCCTGTATCCGGTGGTGATTGACGCTCTCGTCAAGTGGCAGGAAGTTTCTCGCTCCCTGTTCAGTTCCCGCTCCGACCTTTGGCTCCGTCGTTTTGACTTTGCCGCCCTCAAGTGGGAAACCGACTACTTTACCGAAAACTTCCTGAAGGCTCATAAGGGAATTCAGGAAATTCCTCAGTCGGTGTTGAACTTCTACTCTGTGCTGGCCATTTCTGTGAATGCTCAGCCCAAGGTACTTTTGCATCGCGACTTCCAGAGCCAGAACATTATGGTGAAGCCCGATTCTGAAGTTGCCTTCGTAGATTATCAGGGCGCCCGTCGCGGTTCCATGTTCTATGATCTGGCTAGCCTCCTGTGGGATCCTTACGTGAGCCTGTCTCTGAACGAAATCAAGGACTTCTTTGAATACTGGCGCACCATGTTCCGCGAAACCAAGACCTATACACAGGAAGATGCCTGGGAAGCCTTTATCCATGCAAGCCTCCAGCGCGTGATGCAGGCCATGGGTGCTTATTGCTTCCTCTCTAAGGTTAAGGGAATCCAGAAGTTTGAACAGTACATCGAACCGGGTAAGGCTCAGCTCCGCGTGCTGTTCGGTGAATTCAAGAAGATCGCCAAGGTCACCGAACCGGAAGTCTTCGAATTTATGGATAAGGCACTGGCATAGCCCATGGCTCTTGTTTATACAAAATTTTATGCAGCAGAAGAAACCTTTGGCCGAGCCTTGGGTTTCGCTTATGATGCTCTTGTACATGGTCCCTGCTCCTTTGATGCTAATGCGACATGGAAGGGGCTTGTGGATCGTGTGAAGCAGGGCGTGTATATGGGGGAGGGCTTGCTCTTGCCTCATACTCGTGTGCCGGGACTAGCTGAACCGTTGATGGCTTTCGTAGTTTGCCCCGAGGGTCTGACGGATGTTGAAATCCGCGGTGGTGAAAAGGCGAAGTTCATGTGCGTGCTGTTGTCTCCGGCGGAGTCTGCAATGGCCCATACCACTGTCATTGCAGACATGGCTCGTAAGATGCTGGACTCTGAATGGAAGACTAAG
Organism: Fibrobacter sp. HC4; assembly: GCF_023373925.1. NCBI lineage: Bacteria > Pseudomonadati > Fibrobacterota > Fibrobacteria > Fibrobacterales > Fibrobacteraceae > Fibrobacter > Fibrobacter sp. HC4. The sequence goes on from NZ_JALCZV010000002.1 coordinate 115,905, forward strand.
GCTTTGGCGGTTAAGACCGACGAAGAAATAAGGGCCTTGTTTGGATAGCTGGATTGTACAGCGAATTTTTAAAGGGACCGCGCCAAGGCGTGGTCTTTTTTTATGAAAAATAATGTGGACCACTTGCAGGGAAACGTTTAACTTTTTATATTGGTAGTTGAATGATTGTTCAACTGCTTGTTTGGTTGAACTGAGATCCTTGAGGTAACAATGGCTGAAATCGAATTAGAAGGAACCGACTGTAGCTGCATTCACGAAGAAGTGGTGAATGCTATTCGTCCTATGATGCCTGAGGATGAAAACCTTATGGATCTGGCGGATATCTTCAAGATTTTCAGTGATTTTACCCGCGTCAAGATTCTTTGCGCCTTGATGCGTGCCGAAGTCCATATGGCTTCCCACAAGAAAGGAATTAGCAAATGCCATGGGAATGACTGTCGCCCGGAAATGTGCGTCAGCGATATTTCGGTCTTGCTGAATATGACCAAGTCTTCCATTTCCCATCAGCTTCGAATTTTAAAACAGTCTAATCTGGTGAAGTGCCGTAAGGAAGGGAGCGTTGTCTATTACTCCCTGGCCGATGAACACGTTAAGATGATTTTCAATCAGGGCATGGCCCATGTCATGGAGGATGAAGATTAACGGCGAAGGCTGTTTTTCTTTCTCTTAAAGATTGAAAGGTTGTTCAACTATTGAATCTTGAAAAGAGGAATAATATCATGGAATACGTAACAATATTTCTTTCTGCATTAATAGAACTCTTTGCCGAAATGGCGCCCTTCCTGCTTTTAGGGTTCCTATTGGCGGGAATTTTGCACGTGTGGGTTCCCAAATCCTTATATGTGCCTAAGATAAGTAAGCCTAACTTCAAGTCGGTTCTGCTTTCGGCGCTATTTGGAATTCCGCTTCCTATTTGTAGTTGTGGCGTAATCCCTACGGCTGTTGCCCTACGTAAGGAAGGGGCTAGCAAGGGTGCCAGCGTCAGCTTCTTGATTTCTACGCCTGCTACTGGGGTGGATTCCATTCTGGCGACTTATTCTCTGCTGGGACTGCCTTTTGCCATTCTCCATCCGGTGGCTGCATTTGTCTCTTCGATGTTCGGCGGGCTGCTAACCAATCTGGTAACGCGGGGCGAGGCTGAAGATGACCTTTCGAAAATTGCGGTTCCCAAAAGTGAATGCGGCTGCGGCAGTTGCGGTCACGACCATAAGGAACACGACGAGCATGAGAATCACGAATGTTGCTGCTGCCACGAACACGACCATGATGAACATGAGGAACGCAAGTGTTGCTGCGGTCATGAAGAAGTGCATGGTTGCAGTTGCTGTCTCGATGAACACTCTTCTGAAAAGGCGAACGGTTTTGTTGGAAAATTGAAGGAAACTTTCAAGTACGGCTTCGGCGATTTATTGCCTGAAATTACCCGCTGGCTTTTGGTCGGTTTGGTTTTGGGTGCCTTGATTGCTGCCTTCGTTCCCAATGAATTGTTCATGTCAATTCGCGAGTATCCCATCCTCTGCATGTTTGCCATGCTGTTGATCTCCATGCCCATGTACACCTGTTCCACAGGCTCCATCCCTCTGGCTTTGGCCTTGATGGCAAAGGGACTTCCTCCTGGTGCTGCCTTGGTGTTGCTGATGGCTGGTCCTGCAACAAGCATTGCATCTATGGTTGTGGTGGGTAAGACTTTTGGCAAGCGTACTTTGATTGCCTACCTAATCAGCATTGCTGCCGGAGCCTTCTTCTTTGGATGGCTGGTGGATACGTTCATGATGGACACCTTCCTTAGCACCATAACTGCAAATGGCCACTACGGGGATGGTGATGGCCTGGGATGGTTCGATTACAGCTGTGCCGCTGTTCTTGCCTTATTGATTTTGGTGGGATTTATTCCCAAGAAGGGGCATCACCACTGAATGGATCCGAATCCGTAGGTTCTGTAGCCTTCGTAATCTCCGAAGAATCGTGAGTAACCGGCACGGATGCTCATCCACCTAAAGGGATAGAATTCCAGCTTGCCGCCTACTTCGTAATACCTGAATGAGGTTTCATCATTCAGGTATTTTTTGTCGATGGCGCTTTCGGGAGTGTGAATGTCGGTAATGTTTCCGCCGAATGCGGTATCCTTGGCAACGGCGCTGGCAAGCAATGTTCCGCGGATGAGGGCGTCTTTCAGCAGACCGGATTCTACGCGGTAGAGACCGCTAACTTCGGTGTAGAGTTCCTGACTGTTGGGGCCAAGATCGGTTCCCATGCTCTGGGCGTAGCTGGCATAGGTGTAAGCGCCGCCTTTGTGGTGGGTGTAAACCCAAGGTTCGATGCGGGTGTATTCCCCATTCCAGTTCCAGAGCGTCTTGCCGAGACGCAGGCTGTCGCGGGCGATGCCAACAGAGGCTGCCCACTTATTGCCCCACCAGGAATCATCAAACATGGAGGTGGGGGACTTCATGTCGTCCCAAAGCAGTTCGCCGTAGAATTCCCAATGGGGAATGGTCTTGACGCTTAGATCAAAGGCTAGGCCGATGTTGTCTTGATCTCCCTGCAGATGTTCCTGGAAAACGTAAGGGATAAAGGGAATCATGTAGGACCATTCAAAGTCGCGGCCGCTGCTATCGGCATCCAGGTTGGGGTTGGAGCCTGCGGGTTCTGTTGTGGTTCCATAGAGGGCCGTTTCGGAAAGTCCCAAGGTAATGTTGGCCGGCAAGTTCAGGTCAAGACGATGGACGTGAAGGTACTTGCCGTTCCCTTTTTTCTCGAAAAGCTTCATGCCGTACTGGGAATATACGACAGGGCCCACTTCAAACTGATAACCGAAATAGGGCGTAGGGGCCGGGTCGCTAATGCGGCTACTGCTATCTTGCCAAGGGCGGTAGTTTGCCTGTTCTCCGCGGAGAATCACATGGTTTCGACGGGCGGGACCCATGTCCAGGTAATCAAAACCGCCAAGCAATGTTACGGCGGAAAGCTGGTAGCTGGCGTGTGCGGCGAACAGGTCCCAGGTACGCTTGGTGTCGCTCTGCTTGTTGTAGGGAATGCCTTCGTTGGGGTTGTAGAAATGGTCGGCGATATCGCGGTTGGTAAAGTCGGTGCTGACTTTTACGCGGGCAGCGAACTGGAAGGCGTCTGTAAAATGACCATCCAAAAACAGACGCACCGACATGGCGTTGTCGTAATGGGTGGGGGTGTTGCCTTGACCTGGAATTTTTTCGTAATTGGTAATTGCCAGGGAATCCAACAGCTGGGCGTGTATATTGACTTCGTAATTTTTTGACGTATCGACTATGGTAAAATGAGCCGATGCATAAACGGCTAACAATAGAAGGGCGGCGACGATTCTCATTTGAAGGCTTCCTTCAACAAGGCTAAATGATGGCGGAGGTATTCCCTCTTTTGTTTGGCGGAGGCTCCTGCCAGACAGCGGGGAAGGGCGGTCAATATGCGGACAAGGCTACGGGTCATGCGGAATAACTTGGAAAGCAGAAGTCCGCGGAGTCCGAAATGCTTGCGGAACATGTATTGCTGGGAGCGGTCATGCTGCAGGGCGCGACTGAGGCTGTTGCTTGCGGAGCCGCCACCCAGGTGGGTGATGGGGGCGTTCTGTGCGATGTAGAAGCGTGCGCCCAGTTTGCGGAATCGCAGGGCCAGATCCGCATCTTCGTAGTACATGAAAATTTTTTCGTCGAACCCGCCGACGGTTTCCCAGAGGGCTCGGTGCAGCATCCAGCAGACGGCACTTGCCCAGTGGACTTCCTGAAGACCATTTTTGTCGGCGGGGGCGGGTGTGCCCTCTAGAATGCGGGCGGCACCTGATTCGCTGCGGAAGGCGTTTAGGAAAAACGGGATGGCTCCAATTCCGTCGGGGCCCAGTCCAGCAAAAAAATTGTTCTGACGGCTGCCGTCTGCGTTTAGCGTTGTAGGCGCGATGATCGCTTCGTGGCCTACTTCTGCAGCCTGGTCAAGATTCTTTCGCAACGTCACGATAGCTTCTGGAGTGAATCGCGTGTCGTTGTTGAGAAGGCAGATGGCGTCGAATTCTATGCCGTCTGCGATGAGACCCTTGATGGCCCCGTTGTTGGCGGCGCCAAAGCCCAGGTTGCCTTTTTGCGGGTAGAGGTGTACCCATGGAAAGTGGACTCGGTTTTTTTCTACAGTTCCGTCGGAACTTCCATTATCGGCGATGGCTACGACGAAATGACCTGCAGTTTCTGCATCGTTGGCAGAAACCAGGGGCAGCAAATCTTTAAGGCAGACCTCGGTCAAGGCCCATCCGTTATAGGTAACCAAAATAATGGCAGTCTGCTTTTCCATCAGGATTTCCCAAAAAGTTTTTTAGCCAGTGGTAATCCAAGGGCGCTAAAGAGAATCTGCTTTAATCTGGTGACTGCAGATGTCTTTAAGAAAAGGTCATCTCTGTGGGCAAAAACCCAGGGGAGGAATCGGAAAGCGGTTGTGTGAGCTGTCTTGTGTTGAGTCCAGCGCAGGTGCTTTTTCGCGAAATTGATTTCCCCGTCATTCATTTTGAGTCGGTCTGCGTTGGCGATAATTGTCTCGTTCCAGGAAATTGCCGTGGCCAGGGTCTTGCTCATGCAAGGCGTGGCGACACCTCCAACGGCGTTGCCTCCGTGAATGCGGTAGCTGGCGACGGTTTCATCGATGGCGACAATGCCTCCGTTCTTCAGGGCCATCATGGCGATCCAGCGGTCGTGTACGGTGACCCCTTCTGGAATGGGGAGGATCTCGTTCAGCAATTCTACTCTGAAAAGAGAAATCATTCCCGTGACGTTGTTGATGCCGGCAACCTGGCGGCAAATGTTGGAGTCCTTGCTAATATGGGCGAGGGCGCGCCAGGAATCTGCAGTCTTGTTGCCTTGACCGTCTATGATCTGGGCGTCTCCAAATGCAAGGGCCTTGCTGCCGATGCCCTGGACCAACTTTTCGTTTTTGGTTGGATTCCAGATGTCGTCCTGGTCGGCGAGAGCGATGAAATCTCCCGGCTGTACAAGCTGTCGAGCGTATTCCAGCGCTTTCGAAAATGCGGCTCTGTGCCCCGTGTTGGTTTCATTTCTGTAAAAATGGAGGGGGAGCTTTTCTCTATAGCTTTCTACAATTTCGCAAGTCCTGTCAGACGAGGCGTCGTCAAGAATGGTGACGGATTTTGCCGGAAGGGTCTGCCATGCAATGGAACGGAGCATTTCATCAAGATAGCGCTCGCCATTATAGGTGCATAGGACAACGTGTACAGAGTTCATTGCCCTAATATATAAATATCGGGAGCTGTTTAAATCTGAGAAAAGATGTTCAACACCTGTTGTTGGAACTCTTGGTCTCTACGGCCTGCAAAAAGGAATTGGCGGACCTCTTCAAAGGTTTTTTGATTCCACGCCTGGGGCAAATCAAGGATCTTCTGGACGGCGTCCTGAACGTTGCCGGGGTCGTAGGTCATCCAGCAGGGAAGCCTGTAGTCCTTGACGTATTCTTCGTTGGCGGCTAACACGGGAATGCCGCATTGCAAGGCTTCGAAAAGCACCATGGGACCGCTTTCAAACTTTGACGTTACAAGCAGCAGGTCCATTTGATTCTGAAGTTTTTCCTTGACCTCGTTAGGGGAAAGCCAACTGTAATTATGAACAACGTTAGATGTTCCGCAGTCCTGGACCATCTTGTTGAAAATGTCCCTGTCGGGGCCTTGTCCGATGACGTGAAAATGAACGCCTTTTTCTTTTAGCTGGCTTGCTAGCGGGGGGATGATCTCCTGACCTTTTTGCCCGAAGTATAGTCTGCCGATGTTTGCGATGTTTCTTACTTCGGAAGGTGCTTTGGGGGCTGCGTCTTCCTGGTAGGTCAGCGGGTTGGGCAACTGGAATACAGGCGTCTCACTGGGAATAAATCTGCGGAGCAGACGTTCCTGGTAAGGCGTGTTGACGATCCATTTCGAAATCTTCGGATAGACTTTCAATGCCAGCCTGTCGCGGAGTGTTCCAAACTTGGCCAGCGATTCCTTTTGGGTGAAGGCCATGGGGTAATAGGAAATCAATTCCAGATTGAGTTTGGAGGCGGCAACTACGGCGGGAATACAACGTTCTATGTTGCCCGGGCAGATGATAAGCTGCCTAAAGTTGGCGGAACCTGCTCCATGTTCTTTTAAAAGTTTGAAGGCCTTGCCCGACTTACCCGAAAACCTATCTCGAACAATGGGGAATGGTCCCTGGGAATGGTAGGGTAGGGGAATCCGTTCAATGGAGGGGTGTAACTCGGAATCAAACTTTTGAGCGGAAAAGAAAAAATGCACCTGGTAACTTTCTGCCAGAATGTTGGCGATACGGGCCGAAAGAATTTCCTGGCCGCCCCATTCCGACGCATCGCTATAAAAGTAGAGGTGCTTGCTCATAGCCCACAATATAAAAAAAGGAATTTTTTATAATTGACGTTGTGAAGAAAATCCTTTTTGTTTGCGATAAGAATGAGTGTACCAGTTTTGGACGTCTAACCTTGAATTTGGTGAAGGCGGTAACGCCGGAGTTTGAAACCCATGTGCTGTGGTTAAAGACACCCAAGTTCTTCCCGGATGCGGCCAAGTCGGCTGAAGGTGCCGCTGCAGTGGTGTCGCCGGATTCCTATACTTCTCACGAAGTGTGGGCCAAGTCGCTCTATACTGGATTCATGAGTTTCCGCAGTCCTTTAAAGAAGGCGATTAAGGCGGTGCAGCCGGATGTGGTTTTCTTTATTCGACCGGAGTTGGGTTTTCTGGTGCCGGTGGCAAAGTCGGCGTTAAAGGCTTGCAAGAATGACGGACGTACAGTCATGTTCGTTCACGATACCTTTGCAGAAACCCTTTACCCCACAAGTGCCAAGTTTATCCTGTTGAACCTGTTCTATATCCGTGCAACCGTCAAGGCGGATTCTTTTGTCTATAATTCTGGATGGACTCGTGAACAGGCTGCGGCTCACTTTGGCAAGAAAATGTCCTGTGCTCCCGGCTCTGTAATCGGTTGCCCCATTGACCAGGATCTGTTTAACAAGCCCGAAGTGGCAATTACTGCCGACGATAAAAAGGCATTCCGTCGCAAGCACGGTATGCGTAATTTCGAGGGCATGTGCGTTAACGTTAGCCTTGATGAACCCCGCAAGAATATCGACACTTATTTTGAAACGGCAAGGCTCCGCCCCGATGTGGCCTTTGTCCGTGTGGGTAAACTTTCGGAACGACTCCGCGAAATCATTAACGTTAAAAAGCTTTATAACGTCTACCATTTTGAACGCCTGAACGCAACGGAACTGCGGGACTTTTACCGCCATGCCGACCTGATGGTATACCCCTCTTTGTTAGAAGGTTTTGGCCTGCCTCCTATTGAATCTCTTGCCTGCGGAACTCCTGCCCTGTGTGCAGCCACCTCTGCGGTAAAAGAAAACCTGGAAGGGGTTGTTCCTCTGATTGATCCGCCTACCGATGCCGAAGCCTACGCCAAGGTAATTGACCGCGTCATCGCCGGCGAAAATGTGGTAGACGAAAAAAGAGCAGCGGAACTTTTGCTCCACTGCTCTATGAATTCCTTTAAGAATTGTGTGCTTTCGGCACTTACTTCTTTTCTGTCCAGACCTTGATTAGGCTTCTGTTCTTGCGGAAGATAAGCCACAGGGTGGGCCAGATCAGCACCAGGTCGCGGATAAGGCTTGTCCAGGCTTCGGCCTTGTCGTGAGCGTCACCATCTTCCAGTTCGAAGCAACCGCAGGTAATGCCCAGGTCGTTGCCCAGGGCCCAAGCCAGCGCGATAATGAAGCTGACGAACATCCAGAAAATAGCGAAGGCGCTTTCCTTGACGAAGGGGCTAAAGATCATGGCCAGACCGAACCACAGTTCAAACTGCGGGTACACCAGGGCGAAGAAGTTGTTGATGAAATCCAGGTGCAGGGTGGAGAAGAACTGGTACTGAGCCACCAGCGTTGCAAACTGGTGAGGATCCTGGATCTTGAAAATACTTGCGAAAATGAACATGCCGCCAATGCCCACGCGGAACAAGGTTTCCAGGGCGCGGATGGCGAAGTCCTTGTGAAGCTTGTAGGCGGGAATGCAGAGGCCTGCTGCCACGATGATGGCTCCCAGACCCACATGAATGTTATAGCGGTAGGACTTGGGCCAGATATCGATCATCCAATCCTTGTCGGTAACGGTCAGGAAGGTTTCGGGGAACGAGATTTCTGCAACGCCGAAAGCGACAAGAATGGAGGCGACAATCAGCAGTGCCAGAGAAATTGCGGTCTTCTTGGTAAACTTTTCCATATGGCCCCCTTACAGAATGTCTGCCGGCTTTTCCAGGATTTCCTGGCTTCCGATCCATTCCACAGACTTGGAATCTTCGACGCGGATATTGTTTACGATGGCGAGGATCACGCAGAAGGCGGCAATGCCCAGGAGCACGATCCAGTTCAGGGACTTGAGGTAATTGAAGGGGCGCACTTCAAGCATACCCTTCAAGAAATAGAACAACGGCAGAATATAGGTCCAGGTCAGAATCTGCACGACGCAAATCTTGACGATGGAAATGGCGAGTTGAATGCAATCTTTGATCATGCTGAAAAGATATAAAAAAGCGAGTTCCCGAATGTACGGGAACTCGTTTTTTTACACAAAGTTAGAATTTGCCTTTCGGCGTCGCTTTGGATTTTCTGTTAGACATCGCCGATGTCGCCGGTGGCCACAAAGTTGCGGATGGCGCGGGTAATGCGCATGCTGCAGAAGTTAGGGCCGCACATGGAGCAGAAATGGCTGGACTTTGCCTGGTTGCCGGGCAGAGTCGCGTCGTGGTATTCCATGGCCTTTTCCGGATCCAGGGACAATGCGAACTGGTCGTTCCAGCGGAAGTCAAAGCGGGCACGGCTCAGGGCATCGTCGCGGAACTGGGCTGCAAAATGGCCCTTGGCGATGTCTGCGGCGTGGGCGGCCAGCTTGTAGGTCACAACGCCTGCACGAACGTCGTCGCGGTTGGGGAGGCCCAGATGTTCCTTGGGGGTCACGTAGCAGAGCATGGCGGTACCGTACCAACCAATCTGTGCTGCACCGATGGCAGAAGTGATGTGGTCGTAGGCGGGAGCGATGTCGGTAGTGAGAGGTCCAAGAGTGTAGAAGGGGGCGCCGTGACACTTTTCCAGCTGGCGGGCCATATTGTCCTGGATCTTGTGCATAGGCACGTGACCCGGACCTTCGATAATCACCTGAACGCCGTATTCCCAGGCGATCTTGGTCAGTTCGCCCAGAGTATCCAGTTCGCCGAACTGGGCTTCGTCATTGGCGTCGGCCAGAGAACCCGGACGGAGACCGTCACCCAGGGAGACGGCTACGTCGTACTGTGCCAGAATTTCGCAAATTTCGCGGAAGTGGGTATACAGGAAGTTCTGCTGGTTGTGCTTCATCTGCCACAGGGCGAGAATGGAACCGCCTCGGCTAACGATACCGGTGGTACGCTTGGCGCACATGGGGATGTGTTCCAGCAAAAGGCCTGCGTGAATGGTGAAGTAGTCCACGCCCTGTTCAGCCTGTTCAATCAGGGTGTCGCGGTAAAGTTCCCAGGTCAGTTCCTCGGCCTTGCCGTTCACCTTTTCTAGAGCTTGGTAGATAGGCACGGTTCCGATAGGTACGGGGCTGTTGCGGATAATCCATTCGCGGGTTTCGTGAATGTGCTTGCCGGTGGAAAGGTCCATCACAGTATCTGCACCCCAGCGTACGGACCAGACCATCTTTTCAACTTCTTCTTCAATAGAAGAGGTAATGGCGGAATTCCCGATGTTGCTGTTGATCTTCACCAGGAAGTTGGTGCCGATGATCATGGGCTCGCATTCCGGATGGTTGATGTTGCCCGGAAGGATGGCGCGGCCGGCGGCGATTTCGTCGCGGACGAATTCGGCGGTAATAGGTTTGCCGTTTGCCTTCAGCTTGCCTGCGGCCACCAGTTCGTCAATACGCTGGTTTTCGCGGATAGCCACGTATTCCATTTCCTTGGTAATGACACCTGCGCGGGCATAGTCCAGCTGGGTCAGCTTGTGGCCAGCCTTGGCGCGCATGGGGTGGTGTTCTGCGCTAAAGCGCAGGTGGTCCAGCTCGTGGTTTTCACGGCGGGCGCGGCCATAGGCAGAAGTCATGTCGTCCAGCTGTTCGGCGTCGCCACGTTCGTTAATCCAGCTTTCACGGAAACGTTCGATACCCTTGGTTACGTCGATCTTGGCGTCGGCATCGCTGTAGGGTCCGCTGGTATCATAGACGGTAACAGAGGTAAAATCCGGATCTTCAATCTGGATTTCGCGCATGCCGACCTTGATATCATTGAAAATCTTGCCGGAAACGAACACCTTCTTGGAGTTCATGAACGGTTTCTGGAGCGAATCCTTCTGATCACTCATAAATAATCTCGCTTTTCTTTGGCCTTAATCTAGGCGCAAGTTAATTTCATCTTGTAACGAACTGGAATATAGAATTTTTAAAAAAATGTAAGCGTTGTGAAATTCCGTTTGCCTAGGTGTATATTATTAACATATATTGTAAGAAATAAATATCTTAAAGTGGAATTACATTTTCGATGCAGAAGAGAATCATATCTTACAAGGGTGACGAGGAATTACGGAACAATTTGGAAGTCCTGAAGGCGATTTTGCCCATGACTGGGAACGGAACTGAATTGCCTAGGATGTACATCCAGATTTTCACAACGGTTCTGAGCCCGCACAAGCTGCAGCCTATCTGGACGATCATCGAGGAAGTATTCCCCGGTGTGCCTTGGTTCGGAAATTCCACTAGCGGTAACATCGTTGACTGCGATGCTGCTGCCGAAATTACCATTGCGGTTACTTTTTTTGAAAAGCCCACGACCCAGTTCAAACTTTTACAGTACGACATGTCCAAGATGTCGGCCCGCGAAATTACCCAGAGCATTGTGGCCGAGGCCAATGAAAATCCGTGGGTCAAGGCTATCGAAATGTACCGTACCATTTCGGCCAACTCCTCTACAAATTTCTGCGAAGGCATGGATGGTCTGCGTCCCGATATCCAGATGTTTGGCGGCATTGTCTGCTCTACGGATTTAAGCAGTTCTGATTCCTGCGTGTTCTCTTCTGTCGGCGGTTATAACCCCAACGGTCTGATTATCCTCTTTTTCGGCGGCGAAGATTTTATTGTGGAGTCCATCAAGATCAGCGGATGGAAACCTATCGGACGTAATTTCCATGTGACCAAGTCCGACGGAAGTGTTCTCCACGAATTGAGCGGCATTCCCGCTTTCGATGTTTACCACAAGTATTTGAACATCAACAACGACAGCAATTTCTTTATGAATGCGCTGGATTTCCCCATTATGTACGAACATAACGGAACCACCATTGTCCGCGCTCCTGCTTCCAGCAATCCGGACGGTTCCATCAACATGAGTTCCGATGTACAGGTGGGTTCTATTGTTAGACTTTCCTATGGAGAACCTCAAACCATTCTGGAATCCATTAGGCAAGAAAGCGAAAAGATCAAGGTCTTTAATCCTGACGTGCTGCATATCTTTTCTTGTGCCGCCCGCAAGGCCTTCTGGGCCACCCAGGAACCGACCTACGAAATTTTCCCCTTTAAGTGCATCGCCCATAGCACGGGATTTTTCTCCCACGGTGAATTCCTGCGTGAGAAGTTCCACTTGAATCAGCATAACATTACCCTTGTGATTGCGGCTATGCGAGAGGGCCCCGGCAAGGGATTGCAGGCTTCGGCATTCAAGCGCCATGAAGCTCGTTCCACCAAGTTGCCCCTGGCCGCACGAATGGCGACCTTCATTCGCGAGACTTCCTTCGAACTGGAAGAAATCAACAGCAAGCTGCAGGTGTACAACCAGCAGCTGAAGGGCCTTGCTTCTAGGGATAGCCTGACCGGGCTTGAAAACAGGTTGGCTTTTGATTCCCTGTTAAAGCGAATTGATTCCGAGGGGAATGCTCCTTCGGATTGGTCGATGCTCATGATCGACGTGAACGGTCTGAAGTATACCAACGATACTTTTGGACATCTGGCTGGTGACGCCTTGATCGTGGCAGCTGCCCAGACCGTTACAGAGGCCTTCGGTGCTTCGGGTCATTGCTTTAGAATTGGCGGCGATGAATTTGTGGTTGTTGCAGACGCCGGCAAAGAAAAGATGTTCCAGCTGCAGAAGCGCCTTCGCAATGCGGTTGAGACTTACAACAAGACCGCCCTGTACAGGCTTTCGATGGCTGTAGGTGAAAGCCGTTTGAAAAATGATTACGGCATGCGCAAGTCCATAAGCGACTGGAAAATGGATGCCGACTTGAATATGTATCGCGATAAGAGTGCGTCTCATCATGCGGATAGTTACGGCGAAAATCAGAATTTGCGAGAACTGGTGTCTTGCCTGATTTCCATCGAAGAAGCAAAGGATGCATACACTGCCCATCATTCCGACCGAGTGCAGGAACTTTCCATTAAGTTTGCAAAAGCTCTCGGACTTTCTGACAGTTCCCTGAAGATGATTTCTGATGCGGCCATTCTCCACGATATTGGTAAGGTGGGAATTAGCGATGCTATTCTCGGCAAGCCGGGAAAGCTAACTGATGATGAGTTCGCCGCGATTAAACAGCATCCGGCTATCGGTGCCAAGATTTTGATGCAGTCCAACTATACCCAGGAACTGGTGAATATTGTGATGCATCATCATGAACGTTATGATGGTAGAGGCTACCCGGAAGGAATTTCTGGTGATGATATTCCGCTGGGTTCCCGCATTATTGCCATTGCGGATTCCATCGACGCCATGACCAGTAAACGTTGCTATCGTGATGCCATGTCCCTGGATTTCTGCCGCGAAGAGATCGAGAAAAATCTTGGGAAGATGTACGATCCTGCCATTGGCAAGGTGGTGCTGGACATGTGGGGCGAAGTGACCGATGAACTGCTACGCCTAATGAGTAAGCGATGACGTAAGGGGGCACTCCCCCCTTAGAACCCCCGCTGAAATGTGCGATGCACATTTCGTCGCAGGCTTTGCCTGCGATTTATTCGCAGAAGGGGAATGCAAAAAAATCCCGGCGGTTCATTTTGAACCGTCGGGATTTTTAGCTAGGCTGTATGCGGGTGCGGCCCGCGCCATGTTCCTTTATTTTACGCCGATGAGAGACAGGTCGCGGACTGCGCCCTTGTCGGCAGAAGTTGCCATGGCGGCGTATGCCTGCAGAGCCTTGGAGACTACGCGGTCGCGAGAAACCGGCTTCCATGCCTTGGCACCACGAGCTTCCATTGCCTGGCGTCGTGCGGCAAGTTCGTCGTCGGTGAGCTGCACGTTGATGGTGCGGTTCGGGATATCGATTTCGATAACGTCGCCAGTTTCCACCAGACCGATGTTACCCTTGTTGGCAGCTTCCGGAGAAGCATGACCGATGGAAAGACCGCTGGTACCACCAGAGAAGCGACCGTCGGTAAGGAGAGCGCAGCTCTTGCCCAGGTGACGGCTCTTCAGGTAAGAGGTGGGGTACAGCATTTCCTGCATGCCCGGACCACCCTTAGGACCTTCGTAACGGATAACCACAACGTCGCCAGCCTTCACCTTGTCGCCAAGGATGCCGTTCACGGCGTCTTCCTGAGATTCGAACACAACGGCGGGACCGGTGAACTTCCAGATGGATTCGTCAACGCCTGCAGTCTTCACGATGCAGCCGTCCTGAGCCAGGTTGCCGTACAGAACTGCGAGACCGCCGTCCTTGGTGTAGGCGTGTGCGCCATCGCGGATTGCGCCCTTTTCGCGGTCCAGATCCAGAGATTCGTAGTAGGTGCTCTGGCTGAAAGCGACCAGGTTGTACTTGCGGCCGGGGCCTGCCAGGTAACGCTGCTTGATTTCTTCGGTTGCGTTGCCGCGGACGATGTCGTTAATTTCAAGAGCTTCGCCCATGGTTGCTGCGTGAACAGTCTTTGCGTTCTTGTGGATGAGGCCCATGCGGTCCAGTTCGCCGAGGATGCCCATGATACCGCCAGCGCGGTTCACCTGTTCAATATGGATGTTGTGAACGGTGGGAGCAACCTTACAGATGCAAGGAGTGTTCAGGGAGAGACGGTTGATGTCCTTCATGGTGAAGTCAACGCCGGCTTCCTGAGCCACAGCCAGGAGGTGGAGCACGGTGTTGGAGGAACCGCCCATGGCGATGTCCAGACGCATTGCGTTTTCGAAGGCGTCCATGGTAGCGATGCTACGGGGCAGGATGCTTTCGTCGCCTTCGTCGTAATACTTGTGGCAAAGTTCCACGATACGCTTACCGGCTGCTTCGAACAGCTTCTTACGTTCGGAGTGGGTTGCAACGATGGTGCCGTTGCCCGGGAGAGAAAGGCCAAGAGCTTCGGTCAGGGAGTTCATGGAGTTTGCAGTGAACATGCCGGAGCAGGAACCGCAAGTGGGGCAGGCGTTAGCTTCGATAGCGGCAACTTCTTCATCAGAAACGGAGTTGTCTGCAGAATCGATCATGGCGTCGATCAGGTCAAGAGCGCGATCCTTGCCGTCCTTAGTGGTAACGTGACCAGCTTCCATGGGGCCACCAGAAACGAAGATGGCAGGAATGTTCAGGCGCATGGCGGCCATGAGCATACCCGGAGTCACCTTGTCGCAGTTGGAGATGCAGACCAGGGCGTCGGCGCGGTGGGCGTTGGCCATGTATTCGGTAGAGTCTGCAATGAGGTCGCGAGAGGGGAGGCTGTAAAGCATGCCGTCGTGACCCATGGCGATACCGTCATCCACGGCGATAGTGCTCATTTCCTTGGCAACACCACCGGCGGCTTCGATAGCGCGGGCAACGATCTGACCCACGTCCTTCAGATGAACGTGACCCGGAACGAACTGGGTGTAGCTGTTAACAACGCAAATCACCGGCTTGCCAAAGTCTTCCACCTTGGTACCTGTTGCGTGCCAAAGGGCACGTGCACCGGCCATTTCGCGGCCTTCCATAGTCTTCAACGAACGAAGTTTCGGCATAATGTTACCTCATAAATTGCGCAGTTCCGTATATGCGGGGCGGGACTGCGCCGATTCTATAAAATTTGAACGAGGAAAATATAGTATATCGCAATATTTCTCGATTGTCATTCTGAGCCCCAGGGGCGAAGAATCCAGTGAGTTTCTAAATTCTCTTTAATTCTAGCCATTCTTTTTTATCAACAGCGCTGTTTCGTTCAATGTCTGATTCTTGAATGACTACGGCCTTTGTATAATCAATACCAGGCAGTCCCTTTTTGTTCCTCATCTTTTCTTTGGGAAGTGTAGAAATAAAACGCAAATTTATGTTTGAGATTTGTTCTAAATGGAATGGCAAACATTTTATCCTTACATTCCACAACTAAGGTAAGGTAGGGGCGCCCGTCCTTGTCGGAAAGGATTTCCTTGTGTTCTTTGTGCTTCTCATAGAAGTCTTTTTTCAGGACAACAGTTTTTATTTCGTTCATTATTTTTCCTTAAAACAAAAAATCCGCGTTCTGTAGGATATACAAAACGCGGATATTCATCCAATGGCCGTTCTTTTTTGTCTTAGGTGGGCTGGCCTGCCACCCTGTCATCAATTGATAATATACAAAAGTATATATGTTTTTGTCAATGGATTTTATTTGAAAGGCTGGGACGCTTGTTAGATTCTTGCAAAGATTGCGTTTAGGCTGAAGCCGCCGTGACTTGTTTCGATGAGCTTTGCCTCGGGATTGTTGCTTGGGTTTAGGGCAGGGCAGGCTTTCAGCAGGTTTTCTGTGCAGGTGTAATGGGCGCCGCCACGGGTGTCGTCTTTCGGGGCGAGGATGGCTACGGTTATGGATGCGCCGCAGGATTGAGCGTCGCGCCCCAGCTGGTCAAGTTTCTGCCCGATTTTTGTGTACAGCTTGGGGGCGTCAAATGCCAGGCGCTTGCCGTAGGGCGGGTTTAATAAAATCACAATGTCGCGGGCTGTATCGTTTGCGGATGGTCGAACTGCGCAAATGTCATCAATGGTGTAGCTGAAGAAATCCTTCAGTTGCGGGTTGATAATGTCTGCCGGCAGGGGCGAAACTTCCACATTGTGCTTGATGATGCCGATGGGGCGTTCCGAAATGTCGCTGGTAATAATTGAGAGAAGGTTCGTCGTGGATTCTTCGTCGCTCCGCTCCTCAGAATGACGTAAGGGCGCTGCTGTTTCAGAATGACGTAAGGGCGCTGCTGTTTCAGAATGACGTCCTTTTAGAATAAAGTTCCAGGTGCCTTCTTTAAAGGCGGGCTGATGCTTTAGGGCAAAGTCCCTGCACTTGCCGGGAATCAGGCCGTTTGCGATGTAGGCGGCTTCGAGAGAGAAGGTGCCGCTGCCGGCCATGCCGTCGATGAAGGTAGTGGTTAGTGGTTGGTGGTTAGTGGTTAGAAATTCTGGAGTCTGGAGCTTAATTGCTTCAAAGATCATGGCGGCGGCTATGGTTTCTTTCAGCGGGGCTTCTGCCACAAAGCGTTCGTGGCCGCGTTTGTAAAGTTCTTCGCCGGCTAGGTCTAGCCAGAGTGTGCAGCGGTCGTCTTGCAGGTTGACGTACAAGTGCTGGGGCGCGCTAGCGTGATCTGTGGGGGTGATGTTTTTG
Source organism: Fibrobacter sp. HC4 (assembly GCF_023373925.1). Lineage (NCBI taxonomy): Bacteria > Pseudomonadati > Fibrobacterota > Fibrobacteria > Fibrobacterales > Fibrobacteraceae > Fibrobacter > Fibrobacter sp. HC4. The sequence goes on from NZ_JALCZV010000002.1 coordinate 132,499, forward strand.
CGGATGCGTTCTTCGACAGCGTCGCTATGGTACAGGCGAGAATGCCTGCAAGTGACGTGGATGACAACGCCCATCTCGCCTAAATAAAGTTCCCAGGGCACTGCTGCTACGCCTTTTTCCAACTGTCCGAAGTTCTCGGCCTTGAAGGTGGCGATTTCCATGAGGACTCGGTTGGCAATGCGGCTGTAGGCTACGGCCTTCCAGGCTTCGGTAATCTTTGCGGTGAATTCCACCTTGCCGTCGCCCGCGACCTTGATACCTGCGGCGCAGTTCCCATTAGCGGTGCAATCCTGGACGCACTCCACTCCGATGTACTTCAACTCCTCCACCAAAGTCTCTTCAAATCCCAGAGGCACCACGGCCATAAAGCGGTGGGGCTTGCCAATGACCTGACGTTTCAGGCGCTTTTCCAGATTGGATTCTGGGCTTTTATTTTCGGAGGAATTCATCACTACAAATATAAAATTTGCAGTACCCTTATGCGGGTCTAAACTTCTCGATGGGATCTTCCTTTTCGTTTCCGGCTTCCATATCCCTGTTAGCGTTGTAGTTCTGCACGAAATCTACAAACTCATCCTGGGGCAGGGGCCTAGAGAAGTAATAACCCTGAATGTAGTCCACGCGTTGCTTTTCCATGGCGCGCAGTTCTTCTTCGGTCTCGATACCTTCGGCCACCAGCTTCATGTTCAAACCGTGAGACATTCCTTCTACGGCGTTCACCACATACTTGGCCTTGTCATTCTTGAAGTAGGACTTGCTCATGTCGAAGTCCAGCTTCACAATGGAAACCGGCATATCCACCATGTACATCAGGTTAGATTCGCCCTTTCCGAAGTCATCCAAGGAGAAGGTGACGCCATGTTCCAGCATACGTTCCATGTTCTTCAGCAATTTCTGCTTGGTCACGATGGAGGCCGTTTCGGTAATTTCCAGGTTGATCTTCTGAGGCGGAACGTGGTAGCGGTCCATAATCTCGATCAACTTCTGAGACAAGCCTTCATCTTCGCACTGGACCACCGACAGGTTGATTTCGATGTAATCCAACAGGTCCATGTTCTTCGAGATGAATTCGCAGGTCTGTTCAAAAATCTTGTAGCCCAGTTCCGAAATGGAACCGTTCTGTTCGGCAACGGGAATGAAATCGCTGGGCATCAGGATCTTTCCGTCGCGGGTGCGGATTCGGGCCAAGGCCTCGCCAGAAGAAATTCGCTTGTCGTGAACAGAATAGATGGGCTGAATGAACGTCTCGATGCGATTCTCGATCAGGGCGTTATTCAGTTCTATTTCAAGCTGCTTGCGGTTATGATAAGCTTCAACCAAACTGTCGTTGGTGGTAAAAATTCGGCTCTTTTCGTTGTCGCAGGTCTTGGCGAAACTCAAGAAACTCAGAACTTCTACGGCATTGTTGAATATGGAGCAGTTGTCGCTGCGCACAAATCGGGCCAGTTTAGAAATGTAGGGAATCAGGGCTGCTTCTCGTTCCAGTTCCTTGCCTAGGTCGTCAATGGCTTCCTTGGTCCTGGCGATGGCAATAAAATCCTGGCCGATGCCTCTAAAAACCCATACGCCGGGTATGCGTTCCATGACGCTGAGGGCGTGGGAGGCTTCCTTGTACAGGGCGGTACCAGTCAATGTTCCTGAAGATTTCAATGAAACGGACATCAGGTGGATGGGGGCCTTGATTTCCAGCATTTCGTCCAGGTAGTTCAGCAAGGCGAAATAGTTGAAACAGCCATATTCCTTGTCCAGCTTAGATTCCGGCTTTTCGAGCAAGACGAACAAGATCAACACGCCCAACGCAACGGCCAGGCTAGAAAGCATGATATGGGGAACGTAACGCTGAGTTAGGACTAGGGCCACCCACATGGCAATCCAGAGCAGGATCCCAAAACGTCTACGACGTTCCACCTTTTCGATATTCTTGATCAGGAAAAACAGGGTGACCAGGAAGTTTACGCCCACAATGACATAGCCCACGTTAATGGCCGGTCCGTAAGAAAATCCACGGGGGTCGATATGGGTGGTATGAACGGCTGCTAGAACGATTTCGGCCAGAAGTACGGCCAGGGTCGTCTTGTTCAGGTCGTTATAGGCTTCTTTCTTGAGAATGTTGGCCATCAGGTAGATCAGCACGGTCCCCGAGCAGAGGATGATGGACCCTTCGTAGATTTTACTCATGCCCTTGATCATGTTCAGGGGTAGAGTATCCATATTCTGGATGGCTAAGACCTTCAAAATGTCGAGAATCAGCATTCCCGTAGTAATGCGAAGTGCCCTGCTGAACACCCTTTCGCTACGGAGCATCAGACGCTTATGAGTAGAGTAGATCACATGGATCAACACTATTATAATTAGACCGCATATCTGATACTGGAAACTCATCGGTTGTAAAATAACTTTTTATTGTAAGAAAAATGGTTCTTTGACGCGTAAAACGGAAAAAACACCACAAATAGCGGTGTTTTTGACTCAAAGTGTGATTTTGCTTAAATGAAAATCGCTAGAACTGGAAGTAGATGAAGGGGCAGGAGTCTGCGCTCATGAACTGGTAGATCACGAAGATGATAAGGGCCGTTGCCAAGACCATGACCGGGATGGGGAGCATGGCGAAGTTCAGGCGGTACCATCTCTTGTATTTTTTGGGGATCCAGTGGATCAGCATACCGGCAATGAACACCAAGATAATGTTCATGTGTTCCCAGGCGATGGCCGGGATGGTTTCCAGCTTCCAGGCGGTACCCATCTGCTGCACCATGTTCTTGGCGGTGTTCCATGCCACTTCGTTGGCTTCGGCGGGGTCCAGGTTGGAACCGGCGCGGAAGAACAGACGGGTAAAGGTAATGAACACGAAGGTCAGGGTGACGTTCCAGGCGGTATGGAGCCAGCCGAAGGTCTTGTCGCTGAACAGGCGGAAAATCATGACGGCGTAGATGCCGAAGAAGATAACGCCAAACCAGACGGCAGAAATGGCGAAAATGGCGATATGTTCCCGCTTGAAAATGATGGCCGAGACCGCAAACAGGATAAAGGAGGCGAAGGCGCGGAACTTGAGGCTGCGCTTGACCCAGATCTTGTTGAATACCTGGCCGAAACCGTTAAGGCCGCCCCAGATAATGAAGTTCCAGCTGGCTCCGTGCCACAGACCGCCCATGATCTGAGTGGTCATGGCGTTCATGTTGGTGGTAATGAACTTGCGGGATTCCGGCTTAAAATAGGCGTACAGGGCGATGTAGACAAAGAACAGGCCGATTCCCAGTCCCACCCAGACGCTACCCGAAAGCAGGATGGCGGTGAGGGCGATAAAGGCAATCCAGAAATAGGTGCCGAAACTTGCGCCGCGGTTGCCGCCCAGGGGAATGTAAAGGTAGTCGCGGAGCCAGCTAGAAAGACTCATGTGCCAGCGGCGCCAGAATTCTGTGGGGGAGATTGCCTTGTAGGGGGAGTTGAAGTTCTGGGGCAGGCGGAAACCCATGAGCAGGGCCACGCCAATGGCGATATCGGTATAGCCCGAGAAGTCGGCGTAAACCTGGAGGGAATAGGCAAACAGGGCAATCAGATTTTCGAAGCCCGTAAAAAGCAGCGGCGTATCGAAAACGCGGTCCACGAAGTTTGTGGCCAGGTAGTCGCTCAGGATGATCTTCTTGGCAAGGCCGTTCAGAATCCAGAACACGGCGATACCGAAGGCAGTGCGGGTCAAGAAGAACTTTCTATAGAGCTGGGGGACGAACTTGTCGGCGCGGACGATGGGGCCTGCCACCAACTGGGGGAAGAAGGTCAGGTAGAATCCGAAATCCAGGATGTTGGATACGGCCTTGATCTTCCCGCGGTAAATATCGACGCAGTAGCTGATGGCCTGGAAGGTGAAGAAGGAAATACCCACAGGCAAGATGATTCGGTCTACCAGGGAATTGGTGCCGAACATGGCGTTACTTGCAGCGGCAAAGAAGTTATAGACGTGAAGTTCGATGCCGAAAATGTCGTAGATTACATCCAGGAAGAAGTAGGCGTACTTGTAATAGCTCAGCACCAGCAAGTCGATAATCACTACCAGGACCATCCAGACTTTCTTTTTCCACTGGGTTTCTGTAGATTCGATCCACTTGCCTATAAAGAAGTTAGCCACGACGCAGAAGGCGAGAATGCAAACATAACTGCCGCTGGTCTTATAGTAGAAGAACATACTTGTGGCAAACAGGAAGGCGTTGCGTAAAAGTATGCGCTTGTGAACTAGAGTCAAAATGGCAAAGACCACTGCGAAGAATCCCCAGAAATAGAACTGGGTAAACAGCAGGGGGCTGTTGGGGTCGAAAGAGAAGGTGCGGGTTAAGTAGGGAATAACGTAGTCAAGCATCGTTCAGTAATTCGTTAGGGTTCCTGGGCGGGCAAATTTGCGATGTGTTCCTGGTAGGCGTTGATCAGGGCCTTGTAGAAAAGGTCTCCCAGCAGGTTGTAGCCTGCCAGCTTGAAGTGGACCTTGTCGGATTTTGCAAGGTCAGCCTTTTCCCACTTGGACATGGAACCCAAACCACCCATGAGGCTGAACTTATCCCACACACCGGCCTTGTACTTTTCTGCCAGGGTAAAGAAGGCCTTGCGGGCAACATCGCCATTGGGGTGCTGCACGTAGCGCTTCTTTTTCACCTTGCGGTACATATCATTGTTAGTCTCGAAAATGACTGCTGCATTGGGGGACACGCGCTTGATGCGGGCCAGGAGCTTGCCGTATTCCTCGATGAACAGCTTGTCGTTAAAATGTTCTACGTTGGCGTCGTTGATGCCGATGGCGAAAATCACCAGGTCGGGCTTGTAGAATTCCATCTGACGTTCCAGCAGGGGGCAGACTTCTTCGAAGTAGTCGTGGACGCGGGCGCCGTTGATGCCTACGCCAGTGTAGGTGATACCCGGATTGTCGGTTTCGGTAAGGATGCCGGTCAAGGTGAAGTTGGGGCGTGCATTCTTCTTGACGGAATCGGGAATGATTTCGGTGTCGGGAATGCAGTGGACGTTGACGGCGTTCGAGGAATCTTCGTTGGCTGCGGCTGCAGCCTGGATGGCGTCGGAACACTTGCGCAAACCTTCGCTGTTGCTCATGCTGGCGGCGACTGTTTCGGCCTTGGCCATGCAGGCGGTATCCAGCAGGTCGCAGTCCCCCTGGAACATGGAATCGCTGGGGGCGTCGGGAGCGATCAGTGCCACGTTGGCGGGTACGTTTGCTGCCGGCTGTGCCGATGCGCTAGAAGCGATTGCGGAATCCTTCTGGGTGGTGTCGGCGGAAGCGCGGGCGATAGAATCCTGATACAGGGAGTCGGTAATGAACTTGGCGATGGCGGCCTGCTGCAGGCTGTCCATCCAGCGGAACTGAATCTGGATGGTGTCGATGGGGCGGGGGCAAGTGAACACGTAGCTCTGGCTTGCGGTGTCCTGGACGCCATAGATGTCAGTGGTGTCGACGCGGAGCACGGGGACCACATCGTTGTTGTCGCTGTAGCCGAACAGACGCAGGCGGGTTTCGCCCCACATGGGTTCGCTGTTGTACTTGTCCAGCAAGATGCTGATTTCTGCGCGGGGGTCGCTGGTGCTTACGGCGATACCCAGGAGACCCAGCGGGCGGGTGATTTCTTTCTGGATGTTACGATTGCGATTCCAGATGCCCTTGTAGGCGCTGCCGTAGGTCGAAGGGGTGTTGGTCTTTGCGGCGGAGTAGGGGAACACGAAACCGCGGCCTGCACTGGCGCCGGGATATTCCTTGATCAGATGTTCGCGGATACGCCCAGAAATAACGTCGGCCTGTAAATGGGAGCCGCCGATATGCAGGATCTTTACCTGACCGCGGTTCTCGAAAACCAGGGTGTCCAGCTTCTTGAAGAACGGTTCGAAACTGGCGTTCCCCTTGGGGAACTGAATCACGTTCAAGGTGGAATCGATGAAGCTGTACTTGCTAAAATCAATGTGGTAACTACCCGGGGCGATCGGCAGATCTTTTGAAAATCCGCAGGTAAAACCAGCTAACACTATAAGTAAAGTAAAGAATATGCGAATCACTTTTTCCCCTTGGTGGCAGCCCTTTCTTTGGAAGATTTTTCCTTGGCGGCCTTGGCCTTTGCAGCCTTAGCTGCCTTGGCGGCAGCCCTTGCTCTCTTCTTTTCTTCCTTCACGCCGTCGGCATACTTATGAATGTCCTTCAGCTTTTCATCGGTAATGTGATGGCGTTCGCGGAACTGGAAGTAATCGTAGTGCATGCGCAGTGCGGCACAGAACAGGTCACCCATATAGGCGGCGCCGCGGCGCGTAAAGTGAATGTGGTCGGTAAAGCCCAGGGCCGGTTCCTTCTGAACCCACTTCATCATGGATCCGTTTCCTCCCATAACGCGATGCATGTCCCAGTAGGCAACACCGTTTTCCAGGGCGATTTCCCGGAGGGTCTTGATGGTAATGGCAAGGCCCGGGTAGGTCTGCCATTCTCCGTCTTGCTGGCGGGCCATGTCTGCAGGACCGATAAAGAGAATGTCGGCGTCGGGATTGGCCTTCTGGATGGCCTGGATCTGGCGGGTGATGACCTTCTTCAACCATTCAACCGTCTTGGAGCCCATGCCGGGAACCATGTTGCCTCCGTATTCCATAATGATCAGGCGGGCGTTCATGGCCTTGTAGCTTTCGGCCAGCAGTTCGTTGTCGATGCGGTGGAATATTGTACCCGAGCTTCCGCGCATGGCTACGTTGTCTACGTTCACACCATAAGAACCTTCGGCAGATATGGCGTAGATTTCTGCAGAACCAGAAATGTAGAGCTTGGCCAGGGAAGTTGTATCGGGGAGTTTCCAGGTGTACACGGCCAGCTTGTTGAACTTTTCGATGGCGGGAGCCTGCATCTCCACAATCTTGGAATAACGCTTTTCCTTGATGGTGCTGTCGGCGTTGACGATGGTGTCTACGAAAGTCTGGCTGATGTTCAGCTTGGTTCTGATGCGGGCGTTCTTGTTCACCAGCAACTTGATCTTCTTGTAACCGCCAACGTGGGGGAATGCGTTCTTGCGGCCAGTCTTACGCTTCTGGATGGTAATGGAAGCTTCGCCATCTAGCTTAGAAAGCTGTGCCAGGGGGCCGTAACGGCTGTGGTCCGCTTCTTCGTCGGAGGGTCCAAACAAGATAAAACGTTCCAATGCGCCAGAACTGGAGTGGCTGGTTGTCTGTGAAGGAACGGTCATCATGGCGGGCATCATGCCGGGGCCAGCACCGCCGAATTCATCTTGCAGGTCTTCGCGGATGGTGGCAGAGATGCGGTCTTCTTCTAGCTGGGAGTCACCGTAGTGAATGATGTGTACGGTGTTGCTGTCCAGGGCGGCCAACTGCATATGCAAGAAGAACCTGTCGAACCAGGTGGCGTCGTTGTTGGGCAGGTCGAATCGGGTCTTGCCCTTTTCGAAGAAGTCCTCGTAAAACTTCAGAGAATCCGAGAATTCGGCGAATTCCTTTTGACGGGTTGCTTCCATCATGGCCTGGATGGCGGCTTCGGGATCTTCCTGGGCGGCAGAGGAGTCGCCTTCGACCTTGGCAGGAGCCTTCTCGAAAATGTCCGTCAGCTTGGGGTAACGGAGCGTCTTATCGCCAACATGAATTCCGCCTTCGGGGTAAACGATGGCAATAATGCCAAGGACCACGAAAAGGCTAAGGATGCTAAGTAAGGTTTTAAGAGGAGACATGTAGTTAAGTATGAGGTATGAATTACGAGGTACGAGAAAATGAAGAATGAATTACGAAAAAAGAGAAAACGTGTGGGCAAATGCTTTTTTGCGGTTTCTCATAATTCATAACTCATAATTCATAATTGCGAAGCTACAGTGCTGCTTTAATGGCTTCTACGTTGCCTACGTGCATGGTGCCGTCGCGGAGGTCCTTGTATTCGAACTCGCCTGCGGCTGCCTTGTCGCCGTCAACGTAAACAACGATCTTTGCACCCTGGTAGTTTGCCTGGTCCAGCTGCTTGCCCATCTTCATGGAGGAGAGCGGGTGGGAAACCGTATTTCCGTTTGCGCGGAAAATCTGGGCTGCTTCAAAGACCTTCTTCATGTCGTTGGTGAAGCTTGCGATGTAGAAGTCTACGCTCTGCTTGGGGCTGGGGAGCAGGTTGTGTTCGCGGAGCAGGTCTGCAAGCACAACGTCGCCCATGCCGAAGCCGACACCCGGAATGCGGTCGCCGCCCAGCTTTTCGGTGAGGCTGTCGTAACGTCCGCCGCCTGCGATGGCGCGCATGGATTTACCCTTGTCGAACACTTCGAACACAATGCCAGTGTAGTAGGCGAGACCGCGAACAATGGAAAGGTCCAGGTTCACGCATTCGCCGTAACCGGCAGCTTCCAATGTGGCGAACAGGTCCTTGATTTCGTCAAGGGCTGCGGTTGCAGCTTCGCTATGGACTGCTGCTGCAACTTCCTCGATGGACTTGCAGCTCATGAAGGCGTCAAGCTTTGCCACCTGATCTTCTGTGAGGCCAGCGTCAGCCAAAGCCTTTGCAAACGCTTCGGGACCAATTTTCAGACGGCGATCCAGGGCGGGGTAGACCTGTGCCGGGTTGGGTGCGCCAATTTCGTCCAGGTAGGTGGCCAGCAACTTACGGGAGCTAACGCCAATGGCGAATTCCCCATCCTTCAGGCCAAACTTGCGGAGCATGGTGGCTATTGCTGCCATCAGGTCGGCTTCGGCATAAATGCTTTCGGTACCGATGATGTCCATGTTCAGCTGGAAGAATTCGCGAAGGCGACCCTTCTGAGCCTTTTCATAACGGAACAGGCGAGGCATAGAGAACCACTTGAAGGGCTTCTTCAGTTCGCGGGCCTTCTGGATCACCAAACGGGCGAGAGTCGGAGTCATTTCGGGGCGGAGGGCGATTTCGCGGTCACCCTTGTCTACGAAATTGTAAAGCTGGCTTACGATTTCTTCGCCGGACTTTCCGGTGTACAGCTCCAGGTGTTCAAACATGGGGCCTTCATATTCTTCGTAAGCGAATTCTTCGGCGGTTTTACGCCAAGTGTCAAAGATATAGTTCTGAATGCGCTGTGCTTCAGGATAAAAATCGCGGGTGCCTTTCGGCAGCTGGGGAATTGCAATACTCATAGTGGGCGCAAATTTAGAAAAAAGAGAAAAGCCCCCGAAAAACTCGGGGACCAAAAAAGGTCTTTATTGAACCGTTTAGGAACTTACTTCACCATGATCATGGGGCTGGTCTCGCTTAGCAGGTAGGTCCATTCCTCGCGAATCTTTTCGTATTCGCTGGGGTCGGCGTACAGGGCGAAGGTAGTCCACTTGATGCAATTCTGGGCGTTGGTGCCTTCGGCGCAGCCCTTTTCGTAGCTGACGTAGTCGGGAGCGCGGGTCAGTGCCTTGGGGCCATTCACGGCCACTTCGCGGCCACCGGCGGCCTTCACATTCAGGCTGTAGCTGAACAGCGTTTCGTGAGGCATGCGGATGGGGTGATGACGCTTAGAAACCTTGGGGAGTTTGAACAAACTACGTTCCCACACGTTGGGGAAGCGTCCCTTCAGTTCGGAACCGCCCTGACCGAAGTAACCCTTGGAGGCGTAAGTCACCACAAGAACCAGGGGCTTGTTGAACTCCGTCAGATTCTCGATCTTGATATTTCCGATACTTACGTCGGGAATACCGGAGGCCAGGAAGTCTTCCATCAGCTTTTCCTGTTCCTTGACGTCGCGGCCATAGAAACGGTTACGCATGACGCTTCCGAACTTGCCTGCCAGAGCCACGGAGTCGCGAAATTCGCAAGCGCCGTCGTTGCCTATGAACAGACGATGGTCCACAGAAATCTGATGTTCCTGATTATCTTCGAGGATAGGCGTCGTCACCACGCGGCTGCTGTCGTCGTCAATGATCAAGGCCACCTTGCCTTCCATATCCAGGGGCACGGGGCGGTCGTTACCCGTCTTGTCGGTAGCGTCTACCCACATTTCGCTGATGTTCCCCTGCTTGGGAATATAAAGAATCATGTGGTTGAACTGCTGGATGGTGGGCAGCTGTTCAAAACCTTCTTCCGTCAGGTGGATGGCGGTCAGATAACTCTTGACGCCAATGGACTGCAGCATTTCCTTAAGCAAGAGGGCCATGTCCTTACAGTCGCCGCGGTGCTGCTTGAGGGTGGATTCTGCTGTTTGCGGAATCAGGCTGTGTCCGCCGAAGCGAATGTCGCGGTAACGGATATCGCGGCGCACAAAGTTGACGATGGCCTTGACGGCGTTGTCGTTTGCCTTGGATCCCTTGACTTCAAAAGCCTTTTCGCGAACAGAAACGGCCTGCTTGAACTGATGCTTGATCAAGTTTTGGTAATCTTCGCCAACAGAAGCCCATTCCTGCTTGCCGGTGAGCATGACACCAGCGCCAAAGTCGCGGTAAACAGGCATGTAGAGCTCCTTGCGGATCACCACGGGGCTGTTGATCTTCCATTCCATGCCGCCCTTGATTTCCTGACGTTCGAGAGGACCATATTCTTCGGTAACGAAGCGGTCCTTGTCGGCGTAGATGCGGAATACGGATTCACCAACGGGAACATCCTTGGAACTGATGAAGTTGGTGTAGGGAATCATGCCCTTGTTTTCGATGTTGGTTCGGCTGTACTGCATGTACACGAAGTCACCCGGTTCCAAGTCCGTCAGGGGGAAGTGGGCCGTCTGGGATTCGTTGCCGCCACCGACTTCGGTTGCATAGGTAATATAGGCACCGTTCAGGCTGGCCTTCTGCTTCAGCTTCATGTTGCTGTCGTAGACTTCCAGGGCGTTAATATAAATGCGGTCAAAACCGGGCAAGAAGTCGAAGGTGAACTCACGATAGATGGCGGCACCGCGCACATCCAGGATTTCCATGAGCATTTCTTCGGTGCGGGTCCAGGCGAACCCCTTGTCGCTTGCGCCCTTGTCGGCCTTGAGGGCGTGCTTGTTGTAATGGACCACGGCGGGGAAGTCCCCATCTACGGCTTCGGCCTTGGCTTCGGGGCGTAGCAGCTTCTTCAGGTCAGAGGTGCGGTCTTCCACCGGAGTAATGGGCTTTTGCAGGGTGCGGTTGTCAGCCTTGCCCAGGAAAGCCTTGGTAGCCGACAGGAAACTCTTGGCATCTTCGTTATCGGGGCGCAGGGAAAGGGCCTTGGTCAGGCTCTTTTCGGCTTCGCGGTAATTGCGGGAATAGAAAAGGATCTTACCCTGGGTGGTCCAGATCTTATAATCGTTGCGGTCCTTGGCCAGAGTCTCTTCGCTAATGGCGCGGGCCTCCTCGTAGCGGCCCAGGAACATGAGGGCGTCCATCAAGGCGGTTCCCAGTTCCACGCTCATGCCGAATCGTCCGCGGACACCATAAAGAACGTCCACCGCTTCGGCGTACTGGTCAAGCCCCATGTAAGTCTTGGCCAGGTACACACCCAGACGGCTGCTGGGCTGGGTATCGTAAAGACGCTGCACCACAATCAGGGACTGGTTGCGCTGGCCCAGGCCCCACAAGGCGTCGCTCAGGTTGATTACATATTCAGGATTGTTGGGAGTGTAGCGCAGGGCGCCTTCGGCACATTCGCGGGCGCGGCCATAGTCGAACAGTGCCTCGTACATTTCGCCCAGAATGCTCAGCAGCTTTCCGTTCTTGCGGACCAGTTCCTTCTGGCTTTCAAAATGGCTGATACCCGGGCCGTACAGTTCCTTCATCTGGTACACGAAACCGCAGTTGATCAGGTAAAGGGGTTCCTCGGGGTCCATCTTGTTGGCGCGCTCGAAGTAACTCAAGGCCACCAGGGGCTGATTTTCAAGCAGGCGGAGCAGGCCCACCTGGCTCATGATGGCGGCGTTGAACTTGGCCTGCTTCTTGGCGGCCTCGGCAGAGGCGTCTGCGGCAGGAGCGGCTCCCATAGTCAAGCCTTCTACGGCTCGATCCATCAGTTTGCTGTACTTGCCCTTATTTATCCCCTGGGTCCAGGAGACGATCAAAATCCCGCGACCCTCATTATATATATATCGACCGGTGTAATAGAAGTCGAACTTGTTCACCGTGTGGGTCAGGGTAAAATCCTGGGCATAAAGGATATTACCGTCGGCATCCTTGATCTTCTGGTGCTGCACGTCCAGGGTGGGGTTCCCCGGATCCACTCCAAGGCGCACCAAAAGCACCTTGAACAGGTCCTGCTGGCTCACTTCGTCCTGGGGAATCATGGCGCCGTACACAAACAGCGAAACATCCTCGGCCTTATTAGAAAGAACCAGGTCCGGGTCCTCGTTCTGGCGGGAAATCCCCATCCAGTGGTGCCAGAGGGTGTCCTTTACGGCCCAGTCGTAGCCCAGGGCGTCGGAATGATAGCTCTGGACGTTCTCCGGAGAAAGCTCGGGGCCCGTTTCCTGGGCGGTCTCCAGCATCTGGAAGTCGGCGAAGAATTCCTTCCATTCTTCCTTGAGGGCACCGGGAGCCGGAACATCGTCGGTAGCCGAAAGCGTCAGAGTATAAATATGGTTGCCGCCGCCGGTGACAAAGCCTACGGCCTCATAAGGGGTTTCGTAGCGCTTGCCGGCCACGTCAAAGAAGGCACCGGTAGTCCCGAAAGCCTCTTCGGGGTAGGTTTCGGCCAGGGTGGCCTTCTTTCCGCTACTTTCGAAAGCCTGCATTTCTACCTGGGCTCGGTCCATCAGGCGCATTGGTTCGCCCTGGGGGAGTTCCACTTCTATAAGGACCGCACGGCGCCCAGTGCTAGCATTATAAAATTCGTAGGGTACGCCGGATTCTCCGGCTTCGGGGCCGCTAATCAGGGCCCAGTCTGCGGGGTTCTTGACCTTGAAATTGAAACCGGCCGAACCGATGGCGCCAGAACGGGCTGATTTCTTAGCGGCGGGGGCGGACTTTGCCTGGCTGTTCAGGGTCGAGGCGGCTGTGGGGGTGCCGTCGTCGAAATAATCGTCGGCGTAACTACCCTGGGTAGCCTCTTCGGGGGCGGACTGGGGGGTGTTTTCGGTCAGGGGAGCACCGTTACCGGCACAGGAAACCAGAAAAAACAGCCCGAAAAGGGGGGCAAAACGGAACATTTGGGCAATTTTCAAATTCATAAGCCAATAAAAAGCAAAAAATTTTCAAAAGACTCTTTTCAACTTTCGCAATTTTAATAAATTTGGAGTCAGTTGAGCGTTCCCTATTGTAGGGGGTGCAAACAATTCACTACTAAAAAAGGATCCAATAATGGCTCTCAAACTCGGTATCAATGGTTTCGGTCGTATCGGCCGTATGGTGTTCCGCGCTGCTGTGGAAAACTTCTCTAACGACATCCAGGTTGTTGGTATCAACGACCTCCTCACTGTCGACTACCTCGCATACATGCTGAAGTATGACTCCGTGCACGGCAAGTTCGAACACGAAGTTTCCTTCGAACAGGGCGAAAAGAACTACCTCATCGTTGATGGCAACAAGATCCAGATCTTCGCAGAACGCGATCCTCTGAACATCACTTGGGGCGCTCTCCAGGCTGACGTCGTTGTTGAATCCACCGGTTTCTTCCTGACCGACGAACTGGCTCGCAAGCACATCCAGGCTGGTGCCAAGAAGGTTATCATGTCTGCTCCTTCCAAGGACGCTACTCCGATGTTCGTCTACGGTGTTAACCACAACACCTATGCTGGCCAGGACATCATCTCTAACGCTTCCTGCACCACCAACTGCTTGGCTCCGATTTCCAAGGTTCTCGACGAAAAGTTCGGCATCGTCCGTGGCCTCATGACCACCGTTCACGCTGCAACTGCTACTCAGAAGACTGTTGACGGTCCTTCCATGAAGGATTGGCGCGGTGGCCGTGGCATTCTCGAAAACATCATCCCGTCTTCCACCGGCGCTGCAAAGGCTGTTGGTAAGGTTCTCCCGCAGCTCAACGGCAAGCTCACTGGTATGTCCCTCCGCGTTCCTACCTCTGACGTTTCCTTCGTTGACCTGACTGCAGAACTCAAGACTGCTGCTACCTACGAAGAAATCTGCGCTGCTATGAAGGAAGCTTCTGAAAAGTGCGTTTGCGACGGCGGCCTGAAGGGCATCCTCGGTTACACCGACGAAGCTCTCGTTTCTACCGACTTCCGCAACGATGCTCGCACCTCCATCTTCGACGTCAAGGCTGGCATCCAGCTCGACCCGACCTTCGTGAAGGTTTGCGCTTGGTACGACAATGAATGGGGCTATTCCAACAAGGTTTGCGAAATGGCCAAGGTCATCACCAAGTAATTTTAAGCTTCTAGCTTAAGAAAACTTAAAGGAAACCCTCGTTGAAAAACGAGGGTTTTCTTTTTTTATGCCGTTTTCGCGGGCCGGACTTGGCCTGGTTTAGGGCCGGCTTAGACTCGGCCCGGCTTAGACCGGCTAGGGCAGACTGAATAAAAAAAGAGCGTTCCTCCACTGGAGGAACGCTTCTTTTAAGCGATAAGAACCTGGCGCTTAGTTGTCTTCGTATTCAGAAGAGCCCCAGCCGTCAAGGTCACCAGCGGCACGGCCCAGGGTTGCTCCACCCAGGATCTCGTCGATGCCCTTGTCTTCGGATTCGTCTTCTTCTTCTTCGAAGATGGAGTTTTCTTCAAGCTCAACGTCTTCGTTAGGTACGATCGGTTCGTTGTCCAGGTCGTTATTAACCTTTTTACGTGCCATTTTTTCTCCTTGATGATGGCGTCTAAGATTTCTATCGCTATATATAACTCTTTTGTACAGAAAAAAACACTTTTTTTCTTACTTTTATAGAAATTTACACCATTATTAGAATCTATTACACTTCGGATCGCTGTTTTTGCCCTTGTTGAAGTCCTTGCTGACGTCGCCGAGGGAACCTGCAATATCCAAACCGCCGAATTTTCCGCCGCCAGAAACCTGGTCCAGCTGATCTTCGTTCAGTTCGTCATCAGGATTTGCATTGCTGTTGGGATTGTTCTTGTTAATATAGTTTCATTCCAAATTAGACGGTCATTAAAACTGCTCGAAGAACTTGTGGACCTCTTCGGGGACCCAGGTGTCTTCCCAGCCCCAGCCGATACCCATGTTGCCGGTGTCGTGGGCGGTCCACTGGTGGTTTCCGGGCCAGCTGCAGAACTTTACGGGGAATCGTTCGTCTACCGTGGTAAAGTCGTGGCAGGTGTGGCCCGTGCTGCCCTGGTTTTCGGCCATGATTTCGCCGCTGGCGTCGGTAAATTGGCTATCTCCGTCGGAGGCCTTGCCATTTTTCTTTAAAATTCGGGGGAGGGCGCTGTTCTTTGCCTTGTCGTAAAGGCAGCGGTCGTCGTTCTGGCCGTGAACATTCATCCAGGCCATGGGCAGGTTCTTGTCGGTACCCGCATCCTGGGGGAGCCAGATGTTGTAATCGGCCACGGCATAGGTGGCGGCGGCGCGGATACGTTCCTGGTAGTCCTGCATCAGGGAGTAAGAGAACATGGCTCCGAAACTAAAACCGGTAATGAACACGCGGCTGGTGTCGATACAGTAGTTGTCTTCGATGGTGGTGAGGGCCTGACCGAAGAAATCATGGTCTGCCTGACCCTGGTTCCACAGGCCATTTACCGCCTGGAGCGAGGCGAACATGTAGTTACCCTCGGTATCCTGGGCCTGCTGGCTGTAATAGGGAGTGGGGTGGTCGTAGTCCGGTGTGTGGTGGACGAAGTCCTCGGCGGAACTGCCGTAGCAGTGGAGGGCGATCAGCAGCTTGTAGGGCTTGGTATTGTCGTAATTCTTGGGCAGGGTGATAAAATATTCGCGGTAGGTACCGTTAACGTTGACCACATGATGCTCGCCATTTTCGACCAACTTGTCGGTCTTGAGGGTGGTTTCCCTGCCGCAACCCTTACTGGGGGTGGGGGCGTTCTTGAGGGCATAGCCGAATGCGTAGGAAGGCTCGGCAGGAACCGTTTCGGAAGAGGCGGGTTCCTCTTCGCTGGAGCTGGAAACCTCTTCGGAAGAACTTGAAATTTCTGCGATTTCGCTGGATGTGGGGGCCGGGTCTGCAATTTCGCCGGATTCGGAGCTTTCTGCCGGGACCGTATTTTCGCTAGGGTCGGGATTTTCGGCCGGAAACTGGTCTGCCGGGGTTTCGGGCTGGTTGACGCCGCTTTGCGGCTGTTCCTCTAATCCGGCAGAGGGATCAACCACTGGGTCGGCCGCATGAGGGGTGGAATCGTCGCTACAGGCCATGAACATGGCCAAACCCAAGGCGGAAAGCCCCGCCACAAAAGCTTTCTGGAAATTGTGCTTCACAAGAACTCCTTATTGTATCCCGGGCAAAAATTCGCCCAAATATAATCTACCCTAAAAAGAACCCCCTTAATCTGGCCGAACCAAAAATGCCATAGACGATTTGTCTATGGCATACCTTGGATGAACATCAGGTAAACAAGTGTTAACCTAGAAACATAATCGTAGGTTTTACATATTTTATGATTTTGTAAGAAATTTGTTGTGTAAAAAAGCCCGGCCATTTTTTTTGATGGGCCGGGCGAACTCCTTTAATTAGTTTTGGGCTTAGGCTGCTTTCACTGCGGAGGCAACCACGGTTTTGTTTTCAGATTTTTCTTCTGTTTTTTCCTTGGCGTTTTGCTTGAGGGTTTGACGCAACTTGTAGACGGAACTGAATCGTTCGATGATTCCGTTGATGTTGTTGACGAAGTTCAGACAGTCTTCGTTACCTGATGCGCCAAGGCCTTCGGCGCCGGAGCACACACGGTCGAAAATTTCGTTCAACTCATCGCGGGTGTGCTTGACCAGCTCCGTCTCGCGATTCCCCAAGGCGGCTGCGCGCTCGGCAGAAACCTCGATGAAACGCTCGTTGGCTTCCTTAAGCTGATCCAGGTAAACCTTGAAACCGCAAGCCTCCAGGGCGTTGGAGTCCAGGGCGTAGCAACTCTCCACAATCCCCTTGATTATACCGCTAGTCTGATTCTGGGCAATTTTGTGGATGGTGGGAGCCTTGCTGAAGAACTCAACGATGTTTGCCGTTGTGTTCTGGATGACCGGATCCTGGCTGGGGAACTGCTGCAATCCCAGGGCGATACGTCGGCAGGCCACATAGATATCGGTGCGCTTGATATCAAGATCCTTGGTGGTTTCGAAGTTCTCGGTAGCGTTCAACTTTAACGCATCACTATATTTCTGGAATACATTTTCGTAGGCGGCTACGTTGTTTGAAAAGATGTCGGACGAAAGATACTTGGTGAATTTCAGACATTCGTAGTGGAAAGCGCGAACTTCTTCGTTGCGCATGCTATGGAAATTAATTCTTTTGATTTTGTTCATATTTTTAATCCTTTATATAAGAAAGTTTGTTTGTCTTTTTTAGGATAATTGTTCGAACATTTCCTTGCAAAAGAATGTACAAAAAAGTTTTCGCAAAAACCACATTTTTGGGGGGTGTTCCGTATGAACTGGCCATTTTGGCGTATGAATGAAGAAAAAAATGCATTTTTCTGATTTTTGATACTGAACAAATGAGTAAAATTTACAATAAACGCTGTTCAAATTAGCAGCTAAAAAGTGGGGAAAGTGCGTCGGATTGCATCCCAAGGCAAATCCATTACGCGGGAAAGTGTGTCGGATTGCATTCCAAGGCGAATTCATTACGCGGGATGGTGCGTCGGATTGCATCCCAAGGCAAATCCATTACGCGGGAAAGTGCGTCGGATTGAATCCTATGGGTATCCCTTGCGCGGGATGGTGCTTCGGATTGAATCCAACGGACGGAGGTTTGCTCCTATATTTGGTATAGGAATCCAAGAAGGAGTTGCTTATGTCTAAATATGTAGTCAAGAACATTCAGTGTGGTATTCGAGGGCTTCCCCAACATCTATAAGACGGATGAATCGGTGTATACCCGCATGATGAACAAAGGTGCCGAAAGTGAAGAAGAAGCCGACAAGCTCTCCATAGATGAACGGAACGACCTTGAAACCGAATTTTTGGTAAATCTGAACGAAAATATAACGAGGGCTTTGGGGATTATCTTATCACGCATTTAGCAAAAGAATCTTCTATCGAAAAAATAGAAGGTCCATTTGAATTATAAATATCTTTTTTCACCCAAACACCAGTCCGAAATTCGTCCTGCGTTCCAACGAATTACAACCCACCTGGATTTCCTTCCAGGATTCCTTGTAGATCTCGATTAAAGAATGTTCAGTGTTTGGCCTGTATGCGAAATCAGACTTTGAAATGAAATTGACGAATTCGGGAATGTTATCTCTATAGTGTAGGGCGAATTCCAAGGCGTCATTTTCCTTGTCGCTATCGCTGGAGTTCTGCTTGTCGTAAAGTACATGGTCCAAGTTGCAGGACATGTAGTAAACGTTGTAAGGAACTTTCCAAATTGTAGGCGTACTTGCGAGTCTTAAAAGATTCTTGGACTTTCTCTCATTGCGTTCAATAATGTTTTTACGTACAGGGCACAATATCTTCGTTAGGGTGTAGAAAGGCTTTTCTACATCACCTTGAATTACATAGTCCTCTGCGACAAAGGCTCCGTCCGTATCAACAATGTGAATGATACGTTCAAAATGTTCCGGTTTAAGGCGGTTGGTATCAGCCCATCTCTTAACCACTTCTGCGATTTTCTTTGTGATGTCTGCAGAACCGACTTTTTGACGGGTGTCCTGGTCAAATTCTGTTGTAATATCACAGTGCATCACATGAGTATAGACGGAATCCTTGTCAAAGTAACGAGAAAGGATTACGCCCAGGGCCGTTTCATCGGAGGGGCCTTCTACAATGACAAACACGACCTTTTTACGAGCCATTGGAGCCTCCTGCAATCTTGAATGCCAAGGCAATCTCGGAATTGTTGGTGGTCTCGTAAACGGGTTCGCTCTGCTCGCCAAGAATAATGTCACGGTAGTAGAAATCGCGCAAGTTGTTGGTGGTTTTCACGCCGCTAAAGCGGATGTAGCGATTTTCCGGATTCGTAGTCGTGAATACAATGAAGTTTTTGTCCAACGTTTCAAGTGGACGAAGATTGTGGGATGTGAACAGCAACTGTCCCTTGCCTTTTTCAGAAATGATTCTGAGAATTTCACCAAGCAGGTATTCAAAAATACCGGAGTCCAATTCGTCAATGGCGACTGTAATGGAATGGTTATTGTAAACGTCGATGAGTAGCGACAGGATAGATATAATTTTCTTGACGCCGTCGGATTCCATAGCTAATGGAAATTCGTGGCCATCTTTGCTGGATGTCATTTGCACAATATGGCCCGGCATGCCGTTTTGCATGAGTTCCTGGCCAAGATGTTTCAAGCCTACTTTAAGATTGGGAACAATTTGCGGCAACACAATGTTCAGGCTATTGATGGTTCGTTCCAAAATCTGAAGGATATGCGGTGCGACCGTATTTGGCCTGTTCAAGGGCAACAGCAAACTACCAGACTTATGATCCACATTGTGGTCCAGAGAAATGTGGATTGGCATGTCGTTCAAGGTGATTCGCCCTGTCGATGCTGTTCTAATCACAAAGAGCTCTCGTGCGCCATAATTTGCCAAACGTTCCAAAATGGAGTTTGTTTCTTCGAACTGTATGGCATCGTGCATTTCCTTTGAAAAGATAAAGGATGCTGTATTTGCCTCTGCCATTTTTTTTGCGACGAGCAAAGCGGTTTTCTTGTTTTTGTCTTTGCCGATAAGTGTGTCGTATTTTGATTTCGGCACAAAGGGCGCTTCGCTATCGGTATCTACATAATCTACAAACTTTGTTGCAGTGTCTTTATTCTTGCTGGAATAGGAAATCTTTTCGTCGCAAATGATCAGCTTGGTATTGCGGTTGCTATCTTCTTTCTTCAATGTGAAGCAATAGACAACCTTGTAGTTGGTTTCGGCTTCAACGTCTTCAATGGCAAATTCAAATTCAAGACGTGCAGATTCGCTATCTACGTTAATGCAGGATGCAAAATAATTCGTAATGGTGGGGTCCATAGGATACCCCAGAAGACAATGCTTCAGCAAACTCATTGCTTCGATAATAGCCGTTTTACCGGAGCCGTTTTGCCCGTAAATGCCGACAATGCAGGCTCCATTTTCCACCTTGCGAACTAGGGAAATTTCACCTTTTTTGACATTTTTGAAGTTCTCCAGGAGAATTCTTTTTAAGCTAACGGTTGAGTTTTTCATACCCGTAAAATAGCTTAACCTGTTGAAAAATGCAATACCAAATGTAAAAATGAAATAAAAAATATCAAAATTATGCTTTGACGCTTTGTTTTTGACACTTTACTGTCAAAATCTTTAATTATATTTCATTCCGTATTTCACCAATCCTTGCGACAGTCGACATAGACTTGCATAAGTCCGTACGTGCATTCGCGGCAAGGCTCATTAACCATCTGGTTGATGTTGTTGGATAGCTGGCAGGAGACGCAGCCTGCTCATTACGTAAGCCAGGGAATACCCCTGCCAACAACAGTGCTAGAACATCACAAAATCAGAAGAATGCTATCGATCATTTTCCCGACGTGGGGAAAATGATGGTTTTAACGTACAGAGGATATATGCAATATACAGAAATAGGGTGCGTGGATATTTGGCTTGACGAAATAGTCCCATGCCTTAAGGATAATGAAACCGGCGAGATAAAGGAAACTGCTGTTTTTAAGATAGAGAGCAGGTCTTTTCTAGACAATTTTACAGAGGAAAAAGGGTGGGGGATAGACTGGAATAAGATTCCCAAGGAAATTGATGTATTTGCCCTTGGATTAAAAGATTCAGGAGAAATTCAGGGGCTTGTAGCTGTTAAAAATGAACCTGAATCCAAGGTTGTTCAGCTGCATTGGGCGTGTACAGCTCCTAGGAATAACAAGCATCTGTTTGGTTCGCAAAGGTATGCTGGTGTCGGAGGTCATCTTTTCGCCATTGCGGTGGATATGTCGATTAAATGGGGATATGAGGGATATGTTTATGGCTATGCTCTTAACAAAGAATTGTTAAATCACTATATTGAAGTTCTAGGGTGCTTCTTTGTCGGTATCCGCCACCCTTATCACTTCCTCTTGGAGCCTAAGTCTGCAAGGAAACTTTTGGAGAATTACACCTATGAGTGGAAATGAAAAGACGATGAATTTGGCTGACAATCATGGTGAATATGTGGCGAACATTGACCCTTACAAGGTGGCTCCATCTTGCCGATATGATCATCGTGCCTTGGTTGCGTATGCAGAACAAGTCGGCAAGTCAATAAACGACCTCTCATTAGAGGAAAAAGCTCAATTCATTGAGAGATAGTTTGCAAAAAATGATTATCTTTCTTACAAAGGAAGATAATCTATGTCTCTCTACGACGAAAATGCCTACGAACAGTGCCTTAATGAAGAGAAGAAACTTGATGACGAAAAGCGCAAGGCCGAACGTATCAAAAGGATGCGTGGCTGGCTTGGAGTGAAGGGCGCGGTTACCGGGGGAGGTCACCCCGATGATAACGGTCCCCTGCTTTATGGTGACGGCCATTCCGGCTGGAACCGTTAACTTCTAGCGATTTACAAGGCATTCCTTTGCCAGGACGCCCATGATGTTGCCGCCATCTACGATGGTGCAGGTGATGGTCGCCTTGTTCCCTTTTACCAGGGTGGCCAGGTCTTTTTTGGCCGAGGTGGGGAAGATGGCCTTGATGGTTTTTGAGCCCAGGATTCCGCAGTTGTTGATGTGAACCGTCGAAAAGAGGAGCATGTCGTTGACGGATTCCACGCATCCTGAGAAAGAGACCCGCTTTTCGTTGAACATTTCGCCGGCGCGGATTTCGTTGTCGTTGAATTCCTTGAGCAGTGTCTTTGCAGTGGTGGTGATGGACCCGTTTGCGTTGTGGATGATGGCGTCGGGATTGGGTTTCGAATCTTCGTACACGGTGACTGCCATGGATACGCAGACCGCGATAATCAATACCAGCACGATTCCCACGATAATTGCGATCTTGAACCAGATCGCTTTCTTTTTTGCAGGTACTGGGCGAGGCAGGGGGCTCTTTTGCGGAGTCCCGCAGTGAGGGCAATACTCGTGCCCTTCACCGATATCCCTTGCACATCGTATACAGTATCGCATACCGATTAATATAAATCCAAAAAGTCTGAATTGTACTGTTTGCTGTATTCCAATCTTAAATGGGATTTGGCTTTTTTCTATCTTTACCCTTGTATGAATTATCTCGTAGACGAAAAGAAGAATGGTGAACGTATCGACAAGTTCCTTGTTGGCGTTCTTGAAAATGTTTCCCGTACCGATGTGCAGAAGATGATCGCTGCCGGCGAAGTGAAGGTGGGTGGGGTGGCCACTCCCAAGAACTTCCGTGTAGAAACGGGTATGGTGGTGGTTTGCGGTGAAGTTCCCGAAAAGGAAGCCTCTACCCTGGAACCGGAAGAAATTCCTCTGGATATCGTTTACGAAGATGACGATATTGTGGTGATCAACAAGCCCCGTAATCTGGTGGTGCATCCGGGTGCCGGCGTAAAGGGTGGTACCTTGGCCAACGGTTTGCTGTACCATTTCAAGGAAAACCTTTCTACCATCAATGGCGCTCTGCGCCCGGGTATTGTCCATCGTTTGGATAAGGACACTCCGGGTTTGATGGTGGTTGCCAAAAATGACAACGCTCACCGTCACCTGGCACATCAGTTGGAAACCCGCACTTTGCACCGCACCTATAACGCTCTGGTGTGGGGCCATGTTCGCGACTTGGAAGGTACCATCGATGCGCCCATTGGTCGTAATCCCAAGAACCGCTTGAAGATGGCTGTGGTCAATGGCGGCAAGGAAAGCCGTACCCATTATACCGCCAAGAAGTTCTTTAATTTTGCAACCCTTCTGGAACTGCAGCTGGAATCCGGCCGTACTCACCAGATCCGCGTGCATAGCCGTTACATGGGCCACCCTGTGGTGGGCGATCCCTTGTACGATGGTCGCGAAGGTTGCCTGAACCGCGTGTCTCCCTTGATGCGCGAATATGCAGAACAGGTTCTGGAAATTGCTCCGGCCCAGTTGCTGCAGGCTGTGAAGATTGAACTGATTCACCCGACTACCGGCAAGAAGATGAAGTTCAAGGTTCCTCTGGAAAAGCCTTTCGACAAGGTGCTGAAACTCTTGAAGAAGGAATGCCCCGAAGACGCTCCCAACTTCTCTGAAGACGATACCGCCTTCCGCGAACTGGATCCCGAAATGCGTTTTGAGGACGAGGGCGATTACATCGACGAATACGAAAGCGACGAACTCCTGGCTATCACTCCGGAAGAGGCCGCTCCCTATAAGGAACGTAAGACTCGTGCCCAGCGTTTTGCTGAACGTAAGGAACGTGCCGCTGCCCGTAAGGCCAAGGCTGCCGAACGCAAGCTCATCAAGCAGATGAAGGCCGCCCGCAAGAGAGGCGTTGCCAAGGAAGACTTCGTGGAACCCGGTTACGAACCCACAATTGATCCGAACCTTTTATAATTGGCGCAGGAGCCGCCTGAATTATGGAAGCTTATTTCTTTATTGGTGTTGCTGGTGTTGGCATGAGTGCCATCGGTCAGTATCTTGCAGGCCGCGGTGTTGAAGTTCGCGGTTCCGACCGTCAGTTTGGTGAATATCTTGCAGGCAACTGCGAGAAGCCCCGCGTCATGGAACAACTGGAAGAATGCGGTATCAAGTGCTTTGCCCAGGATGGTTCCGGTGTTTCCGCAGACTTGACCGCCGTTGTGGTCAGCACCGCCATCGAAGATTCCAATCCGGACCTGAAGCGTGCCAAGGAACTTGGTGTGAAGGTGATGCACCGCAGCGAAATGCTGGCCAAGATTTCCAAGGAAGCTAAGACCATTGCTGTGAGCGGTACTAGTGGAAAGTCCACTGTGACTGCCATGATTTACCACATTCTGCAGTACGCCGGTTTGCAGCCTTCTGTAATGACTGGCGCTGGCCTTGTGAACCTCCAGAAGGAAGGCAAGATTGGTAACGCTGTCAGCGGTTCTGGCGAATGGCTGGTGGTTGAAGCCGACGAAAGCGATGGAACGCTGGTCCGCTACGAACCTGAAGTAGGTCTTATTCTGAACGTGGATAAGGACCATAAGGAAATGAGCGAACTGCAGGAAATTTTCGGCAAGTTCCGCGACAACATTTTGAATAACGGCAAGACCCTGATTGTGAATGACGCTCATCCGCTGGCAAAGCCTTTCAGCCAGGATCGTCATAACGATTTCGGTACTGAAAGCTATGTGGGCGTCCAGGGCATTGACTTCCGCACGGAAGGCCCCAGCATCATTTTCCGTTGCCGTCACAATAATGAACTGGTGAAGTTTACGGTGCCGCTGCCGGGCCGTCACAATATGGAAAATGCCCTGGCTGCAACCGCAGCCGCGCTCAAGGCCGGCGTAAGTCTTAGGACTTGCGCGGACGCCCTCAGCTCCTTCCCGGGCGTGTTCCGCCGTCATCAGATTCTGGGAACCTTCAATGGCGTTACCCTGGTGGATGACTTTGCCCACAATCCAGCAAAGATTTCTGCAAGTATCCTGAGCGCCCAGAGTTTCACCAAGGGCCGCGTTCTGGCTTGGTTCCAGCCTCATGGATTTGGACCTACTCGCTTCTTGCGTAACGATCTGGTTGAATTCATCAACAAGGCTCTGCGCGGTTCCGACGCAGCCTCCGCAGACGGGGAACGTGCCGCCGACACAATGTACTTCAGCGAAATCTACTACGCTGGTGGAACGGTTACTCGTGACATTTCTGCAGGCGATCTGGCCAACGACCTGGTGGCCCTTGGCTCAGATGCACGTTACATCGAAAAGCGTGATGAATGTGCCAAGGCTATGGTCGCCGACGCCAAGCCCGGTGATACCATCCTCCTGATGGGCGCCCGCGACCCCAGCCTGGAAAAGTTTGCCCAGAGCGTCCAGAAACTGCTGGAAAACGCATAGAAGCTACTTGAAAATTTCAAGTAAAAAACTGAGAAACGTTCCTCTTTTTTTGGGGGGGACGTTTTTTTTGCTTTGCACAAACGTTCTGCATTTTCTACAAGTCCAAAAGAAAAAGCCTCTTGATTGAATCAAGAGGCTTTTCTTACAGGTTGCAGTTTTTTCTGCGGCCCATATTTCAAAGAGTTCGCTTGAACTATGCGTTCTCGTGCTTGCTCATGCAGTGAAGGCTTCCGCCTTCTTCCAGAACGGTTCGGCTATCGATCGCAATAATCTTGCGATCGGGATAGACGCTCTGGAAATACTTCATAGCGACTGCATCGTTAGGAGACTTGTATTTGGGGAAAATCAATGCTCCATTTGCATAAATGAAGTTCATATAGCTTGCTGGCATGATTTCGCCGGTGGGCAAGGTGCGCTGGGGCGGCATGGGGAGGGTGTCGACCTTGGCGGAATCACCGTAGTGCTTTTTGAGCCAGGCTTCCAACAGGTACTTGGCTTCGGCGAGGATGGGGGCATTGGGGGACTTGCCTTCGGCCCAGCACATGACCACGCGGTCTTTTTCTACGAAGCGGGCGACGTTGTCGATGTGGCCGTCGGTGTGGTCGCCGTGGAGGCCGTGGGGGAGGACCAGCAGATCGCGGAGTCCAAAGGCGCTGCAGAGGGCCTTTACAACCTTGGGCAGGTCCTTGTCGGCGTTGCGGTTCTTGCCGATAAGGCAATCCAGGGTGGTGATGCCCAGACCGTCGCCGTTCACTTCGATGGCGCCGCCTTCAAAGATGTAGGGAACGCTCTTGACCAGCTTGGTTCCGGTCTTTTCGGCGATGGCTGCGGGAATCTTGTTGTCGAGAGTCCAAGGGGGGAACTTGGCGCCCCAGGCGTTGAACTGGGTTTCTACGATGACTTTCTTTTTGCCCTTCTGCATGAAGAACGGACCGTAGTCACGGATCCAGATGTCGTTGTTCTTGATGACCATGACGTTGGCCGGGTGCTTGCAGGAGGCCAGGATACTTTTTTCTTCGTCAGAGAAGAACTTCTGACTGGGGACAATGACGTTGACCGGCTGGAAATCGGTAATGGTCTTGATCAGCTTGAAATAGAAGGCGCGGATTTTTACGCCGCGTTCGCCGTTCCAGTTCTTGGGATTGTGGGGGAAGGCGAGCCAGGTGGCTGCCTGTTCTTCCCATTCAGCGGGATATCGGAGAGAATTAGATGTAGCCATAGATAATTCCAATTTTAGGTTTGAGCGATGAGGTCGGTCGGCGACGCCTCCCTAAACCTCAACGCACCGAAGGTGCGTCCTAGTCGCACCAGATTTTTAGGATGTCGCCGTACAGGTCTACTCGGCGGTCTCTGAAGTGCGGCCACCAGCGGCGATTGAATTCAGTTTCGCCCAGGTCGATTTCTACGATGGAGGCTCCCAGGAAATCGGTATCGCATTTCTTGATCAGGTAGCCATCGGGGGCTGCAACAAAGCTTGTTCCCCAGAAGGTCAGTTCGCCTTCGGTGCCGATGCGGTTTGCAGAAAGCACGAAGGTACGGTTGGCGATGGCGTGGCCGCGCATGACGGTGGTCCAGCTGTCCTGCTGACGGGGGTAAAGTTCTGCGGGTTCGGATTTCATCCAGCCGATTGCGGTGGGGTAGATCAGAAGGTCTGCGCCCTTCAGGCTCATGATGCGGGCGGCTTCGGGGAACCACTGGTCCCAGCAAATCAGCACGCCGATCTTGCCGGCGGAAGTCTGGATGGGTTCAAAGCCGGTGTCGCCGGGGATGAAGTAATACTTTTCGTAGAAGGCGGGATCGTCGGGAATGTGGCTCTTGCGATAAAGGCCGGCGATGCTTCCGTCGCGTTCAAAGACAAAGGCTGAATTGTGGTAGATGCCGCGGGCGCGCTTTTCGAAGAAGGGGAACACCACGACGGCGTTCAATTCGCGGGCGATGTTCTGCCATTCCTGAACAAGGACGTCATCTTTTTCGATGGCCATGTCGAAGAAGTCGGCGTTTTCTTCGAAGGGGAAGTAGGGCGTGTGGAACATTTCGGGGAGGATGATGATATCGACACCCTGGCCTTTGAGTTTGCGGGCTTCGGCCTTGTACCATTCGTTGTTGGACTTGGTATCACCAGTCCACTTTCCTTGCAGAGTTGCGGTTTTAATCTTTGTCATACCTACAAATTTATGAAAATTTGTCTATATTTCCCGCCGAATTTTTAAGAAAGGAAGAGAATATGAACTATTTTTCATCAAAAACATGGGGCGTAGCCGCCGTTGCGCTCTCTATGTTGGTTCTTTCGACGTCTGCAACTGCCGCAGAACGCTATAAGGATCGCCAGTTCAAGGTCAAGAAGACTACTGACGTTAGCTTCGCTACCAAGGTGCCGCACCTCAGCTCCTATCATACCATTACGGAATCCCTGCTGAAGTACAATCAGGCAGCTTCAATTCTGAAGCAGGACCCCACGACGGTCGCCTACTTCTACAACAACGAAAATGATACCGAAAAGCGCGACCTGAAGCTGGACCTTTATGAACCGAAGGATGACAAGGCCAAGGATCGTGCCCTGGTGATCGTGAGTCATGGTGGTGCCATGGTGGCCGGTGCCAAGGACGATTTCGAACAGAAGTCCGTGAACTATTGCGACTCCCTGGCTGCCCGCGGTTACGTGGCCGCTTCCATTGAATACCGCCTGGGCGTAACCTTGACCGGTAAGGATAAGCAGCTCAGCATCGATAGCGTTGACTTCGCCCGCGCCGTTTACCGTGGCGTTCAGGACGTTCGTGCCGCCGTTCGTTACTTCCGTGCCAACGCCGACAAGTACGGCATCAACCCCGAACGTATCTACCTCCTCGGAAATAGCGCCGGCGCAATCATCTCCCTGGAAGATGTTTATGCCCGTACCGAAGATGATTTCCCCTCTTATATCAAGAAGAAGGGCGCTCCTGACCTGGGTCTCCTGGATGATTACGGTTCTGAGGGAAATCCCTTTGCCAACGGTGTGGTTGCCCTGTGGGGTGCCGTTCACAACCTGAAGATGATTGGTGACAATAAGACTCCGGTGCTCCTGATTCACGGCACCAAGGATGAAACCGTTTACTTCAAGACGGGTCGCCCCCTGAGCAATGTGGCCAAGGTGCTGCAGAACCTGATTCCATCTGAATTGGGTGCCACTGTGGCTTCTTATGCCTTGGATTTGCACGCTCCCACTCTGTATGGCAGCTATGTGATTGACTCCCTGCTGACCAAGAAGAAGATTGAACATGAAACTTACTTTGTCGAAGGTGTTGCCCACGAATTCTACGATGACGATCCCAAGTACGAAAAGGAAGTGCAGAAGAGAGCCTTCGAGTTCCTTTACAAGCTGACCCAGAGCGAACCTGTGGTGGGTATCGAACGCAAGCCCATTATGCTTGCCCAGGCTTCTGCAATCCGCATGGGCGCAGGCAACATGAACTTCAGCGTTTCTCGCGGCAAGGACCTGCAGTATGCAGTTGTGGACCTTCGCGGTCGTGCAGCCATGAGCGGCAATGTTTCTGCCGGTCAGATGGTTGACCTGAGCTCCCTGAATAGCGGCGTGTATGTGCTCCGCGTGCAGGGTGAACGCGCTATCCGCTTCGGCCTGGGCAAGTAATCGGCCTGAACAAAATCAGCCCGAGTAAGTAATTGCTGCGGGCTCCCTCGGGGCTGTAGACCTCGGAATGGCACAAAAAACGGACTAAACTTTGCTTTGATGCAGGTTTAGTCCGTTTTGTTTTTATGGGTTTGATCCGCGAAAGAGTTCGTCTGACCTTTAATATTTATGTAGGGGAGTCAGGTTGATTACTGCAGGGTATCGCGGACGAAGGTGTCTTCGGGGGTGGCGTCAAAGACCTCGAACGCACCTGCGCCAATCACGGCGCCGTTCTTGTAGGCGATTTCTACGCGGTATTTGCCGGGGGGCGCGTTCTTCTTGCGAGAGAAACTGCGGAATCCGGTTTCGCGGCCACCGTTAATGACCATGCGGCCCGAAGAGATCTTGTCGGTCAGCTTGAACTTTTCGGTGGTGGGGTCTTCGTAGTACCAGCGGTATTCTATTTCGGCCTTGAGCTTGGCGGGGGCATAAACCGAGGCCAGGAAGTAGACTTCGTTGCCTTCTTGCTTATGGACGGTGGGGGTGCCCAGGCCGATCTTTTGCAGGAAGGTGGGTTCGTCCATGTCGCAGGTGTAGGTAGCCTTGTCAAAATTCTGGCAGGCCATGTGTTGCTTTAATACCAGGGGAACAGGCGGAACCCAGTTCATGAGGTAAGCAACCACCAGCAGGATGCTGATGAGGGCGGGTGCAATCAGGACGCCCCTGGAACGGCGGGAAATCTTCCAGATGGCGGTACAGATGCCGAAGGAAAGAAGTGTAGAGAGGAAGAACCATCCGAAACCGATGCTGTGAACCACATGGGGGATGGTGAAGTTCATGAACATGGTTCCCAGCAGGCAGAACAGCGCCAGGTTCAAGCCGAAACTTTCGTAATGCTTCTTGAGGAATTCGTTTCCGACCAGGAGAATTGCAAGTAAAATAACGAGGATGAAGGAGGCGATGGAACCGCTGCTCTTGAAATAGCAGACCACCAGGGCGCTGAACATGCCGCCGAAGAAGAACTGCAGGGCCCAAGTGAAACGGTCCTTCCAGACGGGACTCCATTCGCGGTCCAGGAAGTGGTGCTCTACGACGATGGCGTTCTGGGGGATGGCGGTACTTTCGTAGCCCACCTTGTCGGCCAGCTTCCCGGCGGCGTTTGCTGCGGCTCGGGCGGTAGCTCCGGCGGCGTTTGCTGCGGCATTTGCAGTTGCCTTGGCGGCAACTCCCGCGGCGTTTGCGGCTACACCTGCTGCATTTGCGGCCACTCCTGCTGCCATTTCGGCGGCCTTGCCCAGTTTGCCGGTGGGGGCGGCCTTGGCGGCAGTTGCGGGCTTGGGGGCTTCTGCCTTGATTTCGGCAGGGGGTTCAACCTTTGCTTCGGCCTTGCTGTCGGTTTTTGCCGTGCTTTTGGCGGCGGGCCTTACAGGCTGTGCGGCGGCAGCGGCTGCTAGGCGCTCCTTGGTCCATCCTTCAGGGTGTTCCAGGCGGGCAGACAGCAAAATGACCAGGATCAGGGCGCCGGTGTAGTAGGCCAGCAGAAACCACAGGTCCGAATCATCGATAGACATTCCCAGGGTAATGGAATCCCAGCCGAAACCGCCTAAAAAGGCGATTGCCGGGAAAAACTTCATGATTTTTTGAACGGAAGGCTTGTTGCGAACTTTATCTATAAATTCCATGGCCGAAAAAATACAAAATTGGCGGTGCCAAACCCTGACATTAAAAAAAATAGCTGTTGTAATATTGCTAAATTTTCGCCCGAAAAATTTGTCTTATAGTCCATACGGATTTAAAGGATCGTTATGAAACTCTCTAAGTACTTCTACGTCACGCTCCGCGAAACGCCCAGCGACGCTACCATGCCCAGCCACATCTTCCTGATGCGCGGCGGCTACATCAAGCCCGTTTCCACCGGTATCTATTCCATGATGCCCATGGGTTTCCGCGTGATCCAGAAGATCACCAACATTGTTCGCGAAGAAATGAACAAGATTGGCGGTATCGAAGTGGATCTGCCTGTGGTTCAGACCGCAGACCTGTGGAGCGAATCTGGCCGTTACCAGGCCATTGGCGAAGAACTTCTCCGCTTTAAGGATCGTAACAACCACAACATGGTGCTGGCCATGACCCACGAAGAAGCCATGACCGATATGGCTCGCTACGTGCTGAACAGCTATAAGCAGCTGCCTTTCATGCTGTACCAGTTCAAGACCAAGTACCGCGACGAAGCCCGTGCCCGCGGCGGTCTGATCCGCGTTCGCGAATTCCTCATGAAGGATGCCTACAGCTTCCACTCTTCTCAGGAAGACCTGGACAAGCACTACCAGGAAGAATATGACGCCTACCTCCGCATTTACCGTCGCGTGGGCATTGAACCGGTGGTGGTGCAGAGCGATACCGGCATTATGGGCGGTAAGGTTGCCCACGAATTCATGCTGGACACTCCCAACGGCGAAGACTACCTGATCCTCTGTAAGAAGTGCGGCTACCAGGCTAACCGTGAAATTGCAAAGTTTACCCGCGAAACCTACAAGGGCGACGCTAACGCCATGCCCGAAAAGGTTGAAACTCCCCACTGCCCGTCTATTGAAGAACTGAGCGCATTCCTGAAGATCGATCCCAAGTCCACCGCCAAGTGTGTGTTCTTCGACTTCGAAGGCAAGCTCATTACCGTCATGGTTCCGGGTAACCTGGACGTTTCCGAAATCAAGCTCCACAACCTGCTGAAGGCCAAGGAACTTTACCCCGCAGACGACGCTCTCATCAAGTCTTGCGGCATGGTGCCGGGCTTTGCTAGCCCCATCGGCGCACACGACACCCGCATCATCGTTGACGAAGCTCTGGCTGACGCTTGCGATCTCGTTATGGGCGCAAACGAAGAAAACTACCACTTGCTGCACTGCACCCCGAAGCGCGACTTCCCGGCATTCGAAGTGGCCGACATCGCCGAAGCTCAGGGCGGCTGCAAGTGCCCCAACTGCGGTGAAGACCTTTCTGAAACCCGCGGTATCGAACTGGGTAACATCTTCAAGCTGGGTACCAAGTTCTCTGAATCTATGGGCGCCAAGTACCTTACTGCCGAAAAGACCACCGCTCCCGCAATCATGGGCTGCTACGGTATCGGCATTGGCCGCTTGATGGCTTCTGTTGTTGAAAATAGCCACGATGACTTCGGCCCCATCTGGCCCAAGTCCATCGCTCCCTTCCAAGTGGAAATCGTTCCCATCGGCAAGGAACCGGAACTGGTGGAACTTGCAGAAAAGTTCGAAGCTGAACTGGAAGCTAATGGTATCGACGTTCTCGTGGATGACCGTGACGAACGTCCGGGCGTCAAGTTCAAGGATGCCGACCTGTGGGGTTCCCCGGTCCGTATCGCTATCGGCAAGAAGGGTCTTGCTAACGGCGAAGTGGAATGGAAGTTCCGCAACGAAAAGGAATTCACCATGGTCAAGGTCGAAGATGTTGTCGCCAAGGCCAAGGCTTATTTTGCTGAATAATTAGGAGATTACAAAATGAACATGAAAAAGTTTGCTCTGGGTGCCGCAGCCCTCGCTCTGGTTGCCTGTAATGAACAGGCTGCCAAGAAGGTTGTTGCCATCGATGCCAATTCTACCGACGACCAGAAGTTCGCCTATATGCTTGGTGCTCAGTTTGGTGGTCAGAACGCGACCTTCATTCCTCGCCAGATGGGCGAAGAACTGTACATGGACGCTGTGGTCCAGGGCGTACGCGACATGGTGAAGGCTTCTAAGGATACCAGCTTCAAGCCGCAGATGACCGATGATTCCCTGCAGGCTGTGGGTGGCCGTTACACTGCTATCGCCCGTAACCGAGCCCAGGCAACCCGCCCGGATAGCGCAACCTTCGCTTCTTTCGAAGGCGACCAGCAGAAGATGCGTGCCTGGATGGATTCTGCAACCAACGCCCTGCCTGTTGTTGCAGCCCAGGTTTCTACCGGTGCTAACGTTACCATTAACGCACAGTCCAGCGACAATGCCAAGTTCTCTTACCTGATCGGTATGCAGTTCGGTAACCAGCTGAACGCTATTGGTGGCCAGTTCGATACTTCTCTTGATGAAGACTACTTCATTCTCGGTATCAAGGAAGCTGCCGCCAAGGTGAAGGACACGACCCTTACCCTCCAGCTGCCCCAGGATTCTCTGGCTGCAGTGGGCCAGCGCTACCAGCAGAAGGCTCAGGAACTCCGTCAGGCTGCCATGAAGAAGCAGCAGGAAGAACAGGAAAAGGTGAAGGCTGCCGTGGCTGAACTCCGTGGCGATACTCTCGCTAACGGCATGCCCAAGCTCATGAACTACAAGGTTCCTGTAACTGGTGTTACCGGTAAGTCTACCGACCTTTCTGACATCGCCGGCAAGTCTGCCCTGGTGTTCTACTTCTCTGCAACTTGCGGCCACTGCCAGCACGCTGCTCCCCAGATTCTCGACATCGCCAAGGAATTTGCTTCTACCGGCCTGACCACCCTGGCTGTTGCTAGCGGCGGAAACAACAAGGTTGGCATCCGTAAGTTCATGGACAACGCCAAGTGGGACGAAACCATTAACGTTGTGTGGGATGAAACCCGCGAATTCGGCGAACTCTATAGCGATGGCTACGTTCCCAAGGTCTACCTGGTGAACCCGGATGGTACCTACAAGCTGTACGGTTCCTTCGAAAGCGAAAAGGAAACTTTGAAGACCGAAATCGCTGCCTTGCTGAAGGGCACTCCGGTTGTCTGGACTGTCGAAGCTCCCAAGGCTGCCGAAGCTCCGGCTGAAGCACCTGCCGCTCCTGCTCCCGCAGCTAAGTAGTTTAGAGTTTAAAGGTTAAAGATTAAAGGTTAAAGGATTTGGCTGATTCTAATGAGCTCGATTCTTTAACCTTTATCCTTTCCGTTTTAATCTCGCTTTAACCCTTATCCTTTCTGCTATCCGCTTTATCCTAACCTATGATTATTGCTGAATACGACGTTGTTGTGATTGGTGGCGGTCATGCCGGTATCGAGGCCACGCATGCTGCCTGGAAACTTGGCGTAAAGACGGCCATGCTGACTATGGAAATTGATGCCATCGGTCGCATGAGTTGCAACCCGGCTGTGGGCGGTGTGGCCAAGGGCCAGATCGTTCGCGATATCGATGCCTTGGGTGGCCTGATGGGCTTGCTGACCGATAAGGCCGGTATTCAGTTCCGCATGTTGAACATGAGCAAGGGGCCTGCCGTTTGGGGACCCCGCGCCCAGTGCGACATGAAGTATTATAGCGAAGTGGCGAAGGAAGTGATTACGAACCTCCCGGGGCTGGATGTAATCGAAGGGGATCTGGCTGCCTTTGAACGTATGGCTGATGGCCGCCTGGAATTGACCTTGCTGGACGGCAAGCGTTACATTACCAAGTCTATCGTGGTGACGAGCGGAACCTTCCTGGCTTCTAAGATGTTTACCGGTCTGGATACCAGCATCGGTGGGCGAGTCGGGGAGCCTAGTTCCGACAAGCTTTCGGAATGCCTGGCCCGCGAAGGGGTGCAGCTCCGTCGCCTTAAGACGGGTACGCCTAGCCGCCTGGATCCGGATTCCATCGACTTTAACGAATGCGAAGTGCAGCGTGGTGACGATTCCCCGTGGCCCATGAGCGACCGCCACTTGGACAATGCCGTTCCCGGCCGCGATGCGAACTACTTCTGGGGCGACCCCAAGAACAGCTTTGTCCGCAACGATTGCGTCTGCTGGATTACCCGCACCAACATAAAGACTCACGATATTCTGCGTAGCGGCTTTAAGGATAGCCCCATGTTCAGTGGACGTATCCACGGCAAGGGCCCCCGCTATTGCCCCAGTATCGAAGACAAGATCAACCGCTTTGGCGACCGTGATGGCCACCAGCTGTTCCTGGAACCGGAACAGGCCGATATTGGTCGAGTGTATATCAACGGTTTCAGCTCCAGTCTGCCGGCGGATATTCAGCTCCAGGCCATTCATACCATTCCCGGTTTGACCCGCGCCAAGGTGCTGCAGATCGGTTATGCGGTTGAGTATGATTCCGTAGATGCGACCCAGCTTTACCCCACCTTTGAATGCAAGAAGGTGCCCGGCCTCTATTTTGCCGGCCAGGTTTGTGGCACCAGCGGTTACGAAGAGGCTGCTGGCCAGGGTTTGATGGCTGGTATTAATGCTGCCCTTAAAGTTAAAGGCGAAGAACCTCTGATTCTGGGCCGCTCCGAAAGCTACCTGGGCGTCATGGTGGATGACCTGGTGAACGTTCTGCTGGACGAACCCTACCGTATGTTTACCAGCCGTGCCGAATACCGTCTGTTCCTCCGCAGCGATAACGCCGAAGCCCGCCTCAAGGAAAAGGCCCGCAAGATCGGCATGCTGTCGGAATCCGACTTTGCCGACTGGGTCCGCCGTCAGGAACTGATGGCTACCGTAAAGGAACGTCTTGCAACTACCAGCGCCCTCCCCGAAGAGGCAAACAGCATTCTGGCCGAAGGTGGTCAGGCCCTGGCAACGGAACGTACCCGCTGGATTAACGTTTTGCGCCGCCCCGGCATCGACCCTGAAGTGTTCTTCAAGGTGGCTACTCCCGATTTGAACATTTCCCGCCGCGACCAGTGGTATATGTATGCCGAAGAGATTTATGCCGGTTTCTTCGACCGTCAGGCCCGAGAAATCGACGACCAGAAGAAGATGGAATCTGTAAAGCTGTCTCCGGACCTGGATTTCATGCAGATTTCGGCCATCAGTATCGAAAGTCGTCAGCGCCTGAACGCCCAGAAGCCCCTCACATTGGGCCAGGCTAGCCGAATTCCGGGGGTCCGACCGGCCGATATTACGGTTTTGGCCCACTGGTTGGAGAATCGCTACGCCTAAAGAGGGATTTTTTGCTTTACAATCTTTGCTAAAAATCAAAAAATTACTACATTTGGCCCGACAATTAACAATATTTTCAAGAGGTATATCATGGCAGAAGAAAAAGTCGAAGAAGTTAAGGTTGAAGCTGCAGAAGCTGCAGAAGTTAAGGTAGAAGCTAAGGAAGAAGTTAAGGCTGCCGATAAGAAGAAGGCTCCCCGTAAGGGTGGCAAGCGCCCGTTCAACAAGAAGGGTGGTAAGTTCGGTGGCAAGCCGGCCGCTCCTAAGGCTCCCAAGGTATTCAGCGACTCTCTTGAAGATCGTTTCCCGGCTCTCGCTGCAAAGCTGAAGAAGCAGATCGAAGATGGTATCAAGCAGAAGATCAAGGACGCTCAGAAGGACCCGAAGGTTGCTGAAGCTTCCAAGAAGTTCGCTGATAAGTAATTCTTCTGAATCTCAAAAAATCTTGAAAGTGCCCCTGTCCTCGGATGGGGGTATTTTTTCTATATATGGGTCATAAAATCTAAAAGGAGATAATTATGCGTAAACTGTTCGCTCTTCTCGCCGTTGGTTGCAGCCTTTGCTTTGTTGCTTGCAGCAGCGGTGGTGGCAAGTCCGTTACCCGTATCGACGAAAATTCCACTACTGACCTGTCTGGCAAGTGGAACGACACCGATTCCCGCCTGGTGGCTGACGAAATGATCTCTAGCTGCCTTTCTAGCGCAAAGATCGACCGTCTCATCAAGTCTATGGATCGTACTCCCACTGTCGTAATCGGCAAGGTCAAGAACAAGAGCCACGAACATATCAGTGTCGAAACCTTTACCAAGGACATGGAACGTGCCCTGCTGAACTCCGGTGCTGTTGACTTCGTTGCCAACTCCGACGAACGCGCAGAACTCCGCCAGGAAGTTATGGACCAGCGCGGCAACGCTACCGAAGAAACCGCCAAGGAACTGGGCATGGAACAGGGCGCCGACTGGATGCTCACCGGCACCATCAACACCATCGTCGACCAGGAAGGTGGCAAGTCCGTTATCTTCTACCAGGTTGATATGGAACTCACCGACCTCCAGTCTCACAAGAAGCTCTGGATTGGCGACAAGAAGATCAAGAAGTTCGTCTCCCAGGATTCTGTGAAGATGTAATTTGACCTTAGGAACCGAGAATTCACGATGATCAGTATTACCAAGCTTTTGATGGATGCCCCAAATTATGGGGACCAGTTGCGCTATACTCCCAAGGCTCACGAAGCCAAGAATGGAGTTTCTGAAGGCCGCGGCCCGGTGGTGGTTTGGAACTGCACCAAGACCTGCAACCTGAAGTGCGTACACTGCTATGCCCGTTCTGAAGCCATCAAGTATCAGAACGAACTGACCCACGAAGAAGGTCTGGCACTTATCGATCAGCTGGCTGAATTCAAGGTTCCTGTGATCTTGTTCAGCGGTGGCGAACCTCTGCTTCGCCCCGACTTTTTTGAACTGGCCAACTATGCGGCCAGCAAGGGCATTCGCCCTACAATTTCTACCAACGGTACATGCATCACTCCCGAAGTGGCCGAAAAGCTGAAGGCCATGGGGGTGGGCTATGTTGGTATTAGCCTTGATGGTAACGAGTCTACCCATGACAAGTTCCGCGGTAAAGAGGGCGCCTATAAGCTTGCCATCCGCGGCATTCGTAACTGTGTGGCTACCGGTCAGAAGGTGGGCCTCCGCTTTACCATTACCAAGGACAATTTCCGCGACCTGAATTCCATCTTCGATTTGATCGAAGCCGAAAACATCGATCGCGCCTGCTTCTACCACCTGGTCTATAGCGGCCGTGGCAGCGGCATTGTTGACCATGACCTGAGCCACGAAGAAAGCCGTGAAGTCATGGACTTGATTATCGACCGCGTTCTTGATTTTAAGAAGCGTGGTCTCAATAAGGAAATTCTGACTGTCGACAATCACGCCGACGCCGTGTATCTGTACCAGCGCATGAAGCGCGAAGATCCGGAACGCGCCAAGAAGATTCTGGAACTGATCCAGAGCAATGGCGGTAACCGTAGCGGTATGGCTTTCGGTAACATCGACAGTATCGGTAACGTTCATCCCGACCAGTTTACCCAGTACATAACCCTGGGCAATGTTCGCGAACGCAAGTTCGGCGATATCTGGACCGACGAATCCAATCCCATTATGGCGGGCCTCAAGAACCGTAAGCCGCTGCTTAAGGGTCGCTGCCCCAAGTGCGCCTTCCTGAACCTTTGCAACGGTAACTTCCGTACCCGCGCCGAAGCTGTTACAGGTGACTTCTGGGAAATGGACCCGGCCTGCTACCTGAACGACGAAGAAGTGGTTATCTAGTCAACAGTGATTAGTGGTTAGTGATTAGGATTATAAACCTGTTTACTAACCACTGCTTACTAACCACTATATTATGACTGAATTAGAACAGCAAATCCTTGACATCATCCAGGACGGATTCCCCATTGTGGAACGTCCTTATGCTGTCTTGGCCGATATGCTGAATCGCGAAGCCGTGTTGCTGCATGCGGATGATGCTCAACATTTGCATACTACGGAACAGCTTGTATTTGATGTGGTTGAATCCCTTCGTTCATCTGGCGTTATCCGTCGACTTGGCGGTGTGTACGATACAAAACGACTTGGTCTGGTAAGCCGCCTGTGTGCCGGCAAGGTTCCTAGCGTGGCGACTGGTGCCACTGACGATTCTGCCCTGGAACAGTTTGCTGCTGCGGTTATGGAAATTCCTGCCATTACCCACAATTACGTCAGGTCTCACCAGTATAATGTGTGGTTTACGGTCATTGCCGAAAGTGAATTGGCTTTGCAGGCTGTAATCGATAAACTTTGCGGGGAGACCGCTCTGCACGATGTTCATTCCATGCCGGCCCGCAAGATGTTCAAGATCAACACGGTCATGTCTCGGCGTTCCAGGACTTCGGCAAAGCAGGGCGAACCTTCGGCTAGCGCGATGAACTCGGTAAGTTCGGCGAATGCCTTGAACGTTTCGGCGTTGTCTGTTTCTGACCGAACCCGCATCCGGTTGCTGAGTGGAGATTTGCCTCATTCCCTGACTCCGTTTAACGAACTTTTCGCGGATGTCATTAGCGGGACGAAGTCTCTGGCGGATCTTTTACAGGATGCTTGTTCTGACCTGACGTCCAGGCGTATGCGCCGATTCGGGGCCGTACTTCGCCATCAGGATGCCGGCTTCCCGTGCAATGCCATGGTTTGTTTTGATGTGGCTGATGGGTCTGCTGCCGGTGCGGTTCTCGCGGCGAATCCTCATGTATCCCATTGCTATGAACGCCCTCCGTTTGAGGGGTTCCCCTATAATGTTTATGCCATGTTCCATGCTTCTACAAACGAAGAACTCCTGCGTTTTGTGAATGAGGCTGTGGCGGCTCTTGGCAATCCTCAGTTTGCGGTACTGCATTCTGTACGCGAACTTAAGAAGACCAGCTATAAGTACTTCTAGATTCCTGCTTTCAGGAAGATGCCGATGCGATGACCCGTCTCGAAACCGAAGAGGGTGCCTTCGTGAATTTCGTAATTGAGACCTAGGCTAATGGGGAGGGCGCTGAACCTTCTGGAAAGGTCGAATCGCATCTTGTAACCATGGAAGTCGTCCTTCATTTTGCGGTAGGGCTTGTCCATGTGCAGGTTTTCGGATTCGTGGATTCGGTTCTGGTATAGGAACACCTGGTCAAAAATCCAGCCACTCTGTGTGCTTTCGTTCCACCAGAATTTCCATGCCAGAGATGCCTTGAAGCCGACTTCGTCACCTGGGGCGAAGTCGTTCTTTTCAAAAAATCTGTTGTACCTGAATGCGGTCCCCAAAATCAATCTTTGCGTAAACTTGAACGCGTAGAAGGGCTCTATGTTCAGACGGTGGAATCGGTTCCGCTGGGAACCTTCTCCTGGAGGGAATCGCCAGCCGACGTTCAGGCCGGCACCTTTCAGAATGTCGGCTTCTTCGTTGACGAAGGGCATGAACTTGGCGCCTACGTAGGTTTCGTTAAAACCGTTTACGTGAAGGTTGCAGTAATTGTGGACGTACCCCTTGGTCGAATATTCGTAGCTGAAGCTCAAGAAGCGGAAGGCTCCGTCAACATAAAGGCTGGCCTTGCCACCGGTCATAGGAAGGGCGAACTCGGCAGAGACATTCATGTCGGCACTGTAGATGTCTTCGTCTAGATCGACGGCTCCTTCTACAGAGGCCCAGGTGCTTGGGGGTAAAATAGGGTGCAGGACTTCGGTTGCGTAGGCCATGGCGGCCGCGCCCAACAACATTAAAATGGAAGTCCCTCGCATCATGCTCCAAATATATCAAAGATTTAAACAAATGATGATTTATGTTGTATTTTTGAAATGTCGTATGCGGTTGTCTTTCGTAAAAAGTTTGATGTTCCTTTTGATCGCCTTGTTGTTTGGCGGTTGTGTTTATGATGGAACGGATGACGAAATGGATTACTTGCCCATTGATGATTCGCAGTACCCTTATGCGGGTATTCCCCGTGTGGTTATCGAGACCGAAAATTTTTCTCAGATCCGGGATGTTGAAACGGAATTCCCGTCGCGGCTCCAGATTTATGGCGACTCGGCTCCGGTTAGCGGTGTCTATAAGCTGACTGTTCGTGGCCGCGGAAATTCAAGCGCCAAGATGCCCAAGTACGGGTTGAAACTGGAATTTGAAGACAAGGTAAAAATGTTCGGCATGCCCAAGAATAGGGACTGGGCCCTGATCGCCAATTATGGGGACAAGACTCATTTGCGGAATTTTATGATGTCCAGAATATCGGAATGGCTTGGGGCGAGATATACTCCCAAGATGCAATTTGTAGAGCTTTATCTAAATCGCAAATATATGGGCCTCTACCTTTTTTCTGAAACCGTAAAGGTGGGCAAGAACCGGGTGAACATCGAAGAGAACGATTCTACCTTTTTGTTTGAAAAGGAAGACAGTAAAAAATTGGATCCGCCTTATGTGACCACGAATTTGGGATACACATTCCATGTGAAGTCGCCCAAGAATATGACGGAAAAGTCAGAAGCGCTGCTGACGGAACACCTGAATGAATTTGAGATTTTTATTCATGGCGGTCACAATGGTTATTCTGATACCATGAGCAAATGGATTGATATGGAAGATTATCTGCGCTACTATTGGGTGCAGGAATATTCAAAGAATGAAGATGGCTCTTTTGCCCGCAGCGTTTATATGACTTGGTCGAAGGGAGGCTTGATTCATTTTGGCCCCCTGTGGGATTTTGACCTGGCTTTCGGCAATGCTTCCTATGATCAGAATAAATCTGCCGATGGTTGGTACATTCGTTCTCAACGCTGGAACCGTCTAATTTTCAATGACTATTACGTTCGGTTGGAAGCGCAAAAATTCTGGGAAGATCACAAGGAACTTTTTTATGACTTGATCGATAGCGTGCCCCTGTACCGTAAGGGAATCGAGAAGGCTATTGCCAATGAATACAAGCGTTGGCCCATTATCCGCAATACCGAAAACTGGGCTTTGAAGGAACCGTATGATTCTTACGATGAAGCGGTTGAAGCCATGGTGAAGTGGATGAAAGAACGGTACGAATGGATTGAAGAACATTAAAGATCAGAACGTTTTTTCTACATTTGGGCCATGCGAAAAATCTACATGGCAGGAATGAGTCATAAGGTCGCGGATATTGCTGTCCGCGAGAAGTTCTATATCCCCATGGATATAAAGACCGAAGCTCTCCAGCGCAAATCTTTTGATGAACTTTTGATTCTTGCCACCTGTAACCGCACTGAATTTTACGTGGCCAGCGACAGGGAACTTGAAGAAGGCGAACTGGTCCGCTACATTTGCGGATTGGTTGGACAGAAGTTTGAAGACTTCGGACAGTTCTTCTATGTGAAGTGTGGTGACGATGTGGCCCATCATGTGATGAACGTGTGTGCGGGCCTGGATTCCGTGGCCGTGGGGGAGGACCAGATTCTTAACCAGATTAATCGTGCTTACGAAACGGCTCACCAGCTTGGGGCTACAGGCAACAGCCTGAATAAGCTTTTTCAGAGTGCCATTCACACCACCAAGCGCATCAAGACCGAAACCAATTTGAGCAAGCTTAGCTGCAACATTCCCTTTTTGGCCATGAAGCAGGTCCTTAAGACTTTTGACGATCTTGAAAACCGTTCGGTCTACATTATCGGCCTTGGCGAAATGGGTTCCCTGATGTTGAAGTATGTTCAGGAATATACGACTCACATTTTTGCCAGCAGCCGCACTTTTTCTAATGCCGAAAAGTTTGCCGACGTGTTGACTCCTGTTCCGTTTGAAAACCGCTACGATGTGGTTGGAACGTGCGATGTGGTCATTCTATGTAGCGCTTGCCATGACCCGATTATTACCAGGGATGAGTACGCTGCCGCCTTAAAGGAAAAGTCCCACTTGGTCATCGACTTGGGAAGCCCCCGTAATGGTGAAGCCTCTATTGGCGAACTTCCGGACGTTACCTATGTCTGCGTCGATGAACTGCAGAAAGTTGTGGATGAAAACCGCCGCCTCCGCGTTATCGAACTGGAGGCCGCCCAGAAAATCCTTCAGGAAGGTATCGAGGAATTTTTGCAGTGGTACCGCATGGATGATGTGGCCAAGCTTATTAATGTCCAGGCCGAAAAGATGATGCGGATGGCTTCCGAGGAATCTGAGAAATTGCTCCGCTCCTTGCCGAATTTGGAAACTGCGGAATCTGAAAAAATTCAGATGATGTTTGAACGGTTCGCCAAGAAAATCGCCAGCGAGTACCTCTATAAGGTAAAGGACAAAAATTCTCCTGAAGACGTTCAGAAGTATTTGGAATGCCTTTGCAACGTGTCATCCTGAGCGTAGCGAAGGATCTAGCAGAAGGTTATGTAATGAAGCTAAGAATCGCGACCCGTAAGAGCGCCTTGGCGCTTGCCCAGACCACCCAGGCTGCCGATGAAATCGTTGCGGCTAACCGCAGTTTTTTCGCTGACGAAAAGGTCGGTGGGAATTGCGCCGATGGTGGGGACTGCGCGGGCCTCTCATACGAACTGGTTTCTATGACTACTGAAGGGGACCGTCGTCTGGACAAGTCCCTGGCAAGTTTTGGAGGCAAGGGCGTTTTTATCAAGGAACTTGAAGTGGCTCTTCTGGAAGGGCGCGCTGACATTGCGATTCATAGCCTGAAGGATATGCCTGCCGAAGTGCTTCCCCAGTTTAAGTTGGCTGCCGTGTTAAAACGCGAAGATCCCCGTGACGCTTTTTTGGCCCGCGGGGGTGTCGCTGGCATCCGCTTTATGGACCTGCCTGCGGGAGCCAAGGTTGGAACGGGTAGCATTCGACGAGTCGTTCAGCTGAAGGCCTTGCGCCCGGATTTGGAATACGTTCCCATTCGCGGAAACATCCAGACCCGCATTTCTAAGCTGGCCGAATTGGACGGTGTTGTCCTTGCTGCCGCCGGCTTGAACCGAATGGGGTTGGCGGATCAGGTGACTGAATATTTTAGCACCGAACAGATGCTCCCTGCCAGCGGCCAGGGCATCCTCGCCATTGAAACCCTGCGCCAACCCGAAGAGCTGTGTGTCGAAACGATCCTCTCCCGCGTAAACCACGTTCCCACCTTCTGTATTGCCGTTGCCGAAATGGCTTTCTTGAAGGCTCTGGATGCAGGATGCCAATTCCCTGTGGCAAGTTTTGCAGAATTTGAAAAAGACGCAATTGGTGATGTACGTACTTTGAAAATTCGCGGTATCTATTGGGACGAATCTTCCTCTCGTTTGCTTCGTGCTGAAACGTCCCGTGAAATCCACATGAATGAATCCAATACGCTCGAAGAATCCAAGGCTTTGGGCGTTGCCCTTGCGGAACTCATTAAAAAGCAGCTGGCTGAATAATAAAAGATTTTACGTCCTACCATAAATTCTAAATTATAATACGGAATGAAGAATTTTGGTAAAGTTTATTTGATTGGCGCAGGCCCCGGTGATCCGGGTCTGTTTACCTTGAAGGGCAAGTCCATTTTGGAACGTGCCGATGTTGTTGTGTACGACCGTTTGGTTTCTCCGGCAATTTTGTCTTTTTGTAATGCAAGTGCCGAAATGGTGGATGTAGGCAAGATGCCTACACATCACAAGGTTAAGCAATCCGAAATCAATAAACTGTTGGTGAAGTTTGCCCAGGAAAAGCCTGGTGCCGTAATCGCCCGCCTGAAAGGTGGTGATCCCTTTGTGTTCGGTCGTGGTGGCGAAGAGGCTTTGGAACTGATTGATGCCGGTGTGGAATTCGAAGTGGTTCCCGGTATCACAAGTGCCATTTCTGTGCCCGCCTACGCAGGCATTCCTGTAAGCCATCGTGGAATTGCTACCAGCTTCCACATTGTTACCGGCCATGAAAAGCAGGAAATGCAGACGTGTCATTCTGAGCTATACGAAACTAAGAACTTTAGTTCTCAAGTTGAGTTATGCCCTTTGGGTAGAAGCACGAAGGGCGGAGTCGAAGAATCTAGCATTTCTGGTCTCGATTTTCCCGCTCTTGCCAAGTGCCCTGGCACTCTGATTTTCTTGATGGGCATTTCCAATATGGAAATGATTTCTCGCCGTCTGATTGAATGCGGTAAGGATCCCAAGACTCCTCTGGCTTTTATCGAAAAGGGAACAACCCCCTACCAGCGTACCGTTATGTGTACCTTGGAAACCGCAGGGGAGACTATCCTTCGTGAAAACGTAACCGCTCCTGCCATTACCATTATGGGTGGTGTTGTCGAGTTGGGGAATACTCTTGCCTGGCGTAAGAATTTGCCTCTTTCAGGTAAGCGTCTGGTGGTGACCCGTGCTGCAAAACAGGCTGGGGGAATCGCTTCCCGCCTGA
Source organism: Fibrobacter sp. HC4 (assembly GCF_023373925.1). NCBI lineage: Bacteria > Pseudomonadati > Fibrobacterota > Fibrobacteria > Fibrobacterales > Fibrobacteraceae > Fibrobacter > Fibrobacter sp. HC4. The sequence continues at coordinate 176,720 of NZ_JALCZV010000002.1, forward strand.
CGGCTCTCGGAGCCGAAGTTATTGAGACGCCCATGATCGAGACTCGTGGTGTTGAACCTCGCGTAGGTTCTTTGGATGGGACTGCTGCTGATTTCGCAGACCTTTCAAACTTTGACGTCCTCGCATTCACCAGTACCAACGGCGTAGATTCCTTCTTTGAATTGTTGTTCAGGGCGGGTCTGGATATTCGTTCTCTCGCCGGAAAGAAAATCGCCAGTGTTGGGAAGATTACCGAAAAGAAATTGTTGGAACGGGGTATTCGCTGTGATTACGTTCCCGAAGATCACACCGGCGAAGGTCTGGGCAAATTGCTCGCCTCCAAGTGTCTTTCAGAAACACAGTGTGCGTGTCATTCTGAGCTATACGAAACTAAGAACTTTAGTTCTCAAGTTGAGTTATGCCCTTTGGGTAGAAGCACGCAGTGCGAAGTCGAAGAATCTCGCATCCTCCTTCTCCAGGGAAATCTTGCCGACGATACCATCTTGAAGCTTTTGCCGAAGGCAACCCGTTGGGTGGTTTACGAAACCCTTCCTGTGGCCACCTTGCCCGACTGGAAGCGTGAAGCCGTTGCCGGTGCTGATGCCGTCGTATTCGCCAGCTCCAGTGCCGTGGAAAATTTCATGAACGCTTTGAAATTACCTCAAAGCACCGAAGGTGCGGCCTCAAACCTCAGCGCGCAGCGCCCTCATTTGGCCTTCTCCATTGGTCGCCTGACCTCTGCCACCGCCAAGAAGTACGACTTCGAAGTTGTGGAAAGCGAAGAGACTTCCATGGATTCCCTGGTCAAGAAAATCACGGAATACTACGCCGTATGAAAGTCGTTCTGATTATCGCCCATAACTGCATCCGTCCGGGAGCTTACCGCGGTTTTGAAACTGTTCTTGACCGCCTTCGTAAGGATATGCCTGACGCTCGTATAGCAAGTACTAGCCTTGTGGATTTGGATAATGATTTGCGTGCTATCTTACGCGAGGATGTGGAATCCGTAACCTTGTTGCCTTACTTGCTTTTGAACGGTCAGCATTCCAAGGGTGATATTCCCGCCATTGTTGCCGCAGCCCAGAAGGACTTCCCACAGATTCCCATGACGCTTTTGCCACCCTTGGGAGAATGGGATGGCTTTGCGGATATGGTGGTGAAGGAAGTTGGCAAGGTCAACAATCCGGAGCATTCCTCCCCGCGTCATTCTGAGCGGAGCGCGGAGCGCGGAGTCGAAGAATCCAGCCGTCCCTCGCACCTTTTCGCTATTGAAATGAATCTGGAAGGTAAAAATGTGCTGGTGGTGGGCGGTGGCCGCATAGCCCTTCGTAAGGTAAAGACCTTGCTTCCTACAGGAGCTCGCATCACAGTGGTGGCCCCCATGATTGATCCTGAGTTCAAGACTCTAGATGTGCCACAGAATTCTCTTACGACTGTAACTCTGGAAGAGCGTCCTTACGATGTTCTGGATCTTCGTTCTGTTTCTATGGTATTCATCTGTACGGATCAGCCGGCAGTAAATGCACAAGTCAGTAACGATGCGCGAGCCCGCCGCATTCTGGTGAATAATGCCTGCGATTACCTGGATGGTGATTTCATTGTTCCCGCCCGAATGGACTTTGGTAAAAACATCACCGTAACCGTTTCCACCCAGGGCCGCGCTCCCAGCCTGGCAAAAAAGTTGAAACAGAAAATTCAGGCAGACTGGAAAAAAGACCTAGAACAAATTGAAAAAGAAAGCTGTGAGCTATGAGTAATGAGTTTTGTGCTAAAACAAGGCGCCCTCGGCGCGATTATTAAACCTCATACCTTTAATCTTTAACCTTAAAACTTTAACCTATGATTATCCGTCCTCGTCGTCTTCGTCAGAATACTACCATCCGCAACATGATTGCGGAAACTTCCGTTAGCCCCGATTGCCTCGTTTACCCCATGTTCGTGGTAGAAGGGGAGGGCGTCAAAGAAGAAATTCCCAGCATGCCCAACCAGTTCCGCTTCAGCATCGATGAACTGCTGAAGGAAATTGAAACCTTTGGACCTTTGGGCTTGAAGTCCGTGTTGCTGTTTGGTATTCCCGACCATAAGGACGAAATGGGCTCCCAGGCTTATGATGATGATGGTATCGTTCAGCGCGCCACCCGTGCAATCAAGGCCAGATTCCCGGAAATCTACGTGATTTGCGACGTCTGCCTTTGCGAATACATGAGCCACGGCCACTGCGGAATCATCAAGGATTGCGACGTGGATAACGATCCCACCTTGGAACTTCTGGCAAAGACAGCTGTTTCTCAGATTGCTGCCGGCGCAGATATGGTGGCCCCCAGTGATATGATGGACGGTCACATTACCGCCATCCGTGAAGCTTTGGACGAAGCTGGTTTTACCAACGCTCCCATTATGGGTTACAGCGCTAAGTTCGCCAGCGCCTATTACGGCCCCTTCCGCGATGCCGCCGATTCCGCACCCCATTTCGGCAACCGCAAAACTTACCAGATGGATGTCCGCAACATCCGTGAAGCTATGCACGAAGTGGAACTGGATTTGGAAGAAGGTGCCGATATCGTTATGGTAAAGCCGGGCCTTGCTTTTTTGGATGTGCTTCGCGGTGCTGCCGAAATCAGCAACGTCCCCGTAGCCGTCTACAACGTCAGTGGAGAATACTCCATGGTGAAGGCCGCTGCAAAGATGGGCTGGATCGACGAAGATTCCATCATCCGCGAAAATATGATTGCATTCAAGCGTGCCGGCGCCGACATCATCATTACCTACCACGCCAAGGAAATTCTGGAACGCGGCTTGTTGAAGTAGACTTGTCTTTAATTAACCCTCGGAAAGAAATTAGAAGATGGGTAAGTAGACGTGTCACCCTGAGCGTAGTCGAAGGGTCTCGCAGATGACCTTCAAAGCACCTGGAAAAATCAGGTGTTTTTTTTTGTGTATTGTAAAAATTTCTTTAAAAATGTTAACTTTATAAAATACGTTTAGAGACCCAGTATTATGAGATTTATTTTATTTCTGCTGACCGTTGTTCTTTTGCCGGTGGTGTCACTTGCAAAGTTTGTTGCCGTGCTTGAAACTTTGGCTGATCCTGCGGCAAAAGATGTTGTCACTTTGTCTGACAGAACTTACTTGACGGATGTGCTTCGTAGCGAGGCGGTTAAGGTGCTGCCTGCAGAGCAGAATTTCACTATCATGACTCGCGAGAACATTAACGCCATGCTTCCTCCGGGTAAGTCTATTGAGGAGTGCGAAGGTAGTTGCCTTGCAGAAACTGGTCGTAACATAGCTGCAGATTATGTGGCTCAGGCTCGTGTTGGCATGTTCGGTGGTTCCCTTACCTTGAGCGTGGAAATTTACGAGACTGCTGGCAACAAGCTGGTGGCAGGTTTCAATGGTGACGGTGAAACTGTAAAGGACTTGCTGAACATTATTAAGCAGGAATCCCCTGAATTTTTCAAGAAGGTTAAGGGATCTGGTTCCAGTTGGGGTGGTGCCACCGGTTTTAGTGATATTGGCGGCGGCGGTGAATTTTCCGTGAAAGGAAAGAAGTCCTTTATTGTGGAAGTTGTTACCAATCCGGCGGGAGCCGCATTGAGCATAGACGGCCGCCCTGTTCCCAAGTGCATGCAGACCCCCTGCCGAGTTCAGGTGGAGGAAGGCGAACACCTGTTTGTGCTGGTAAAGGAACGTTATGACGATGGGGAAACTCGGGCTACGATTTCAGCATCGAACAAGACTGTGAATATGGAGTTGACTCCGAACTTCGGTACTTTAGTGTTGGGACCTAAATTTGCCGGTGTGGGACGACTGGGCGATGTTTCCATGTGGGTGGATGGAAAATCTGTGAAGCAGAGGAAGCTTGAACTGGATCCCGGAATCCACGAAGTCCGCTTGACTCACCCCTGCTATGACCCCATGGAATTTAAGGTGGGCATTGAAAAAATGGGCTCAGCACATTTTGATAAACCCATGACCCGTGGTATCGGTGGCCTTAAGCTAGATGCGGAATGGAACGGTGATCCCCAGGCGGTCCCCGTATATGTGGATGGGGAGGAAGTGGGCAGCACTCCTTTCCTGGGAGAGGTTCCTTTGTGTTCCAAGGTGACTGTGGGCGAGGGGAGTCATCTTGAAGATGTTGATGTAAAATTGCTTTGGCACGAGACAGTGGAGTTTACCCACAAGCTGAAAAATAAGCCTGGGGCAGTTGCCATGGCGGAAGATGCTCGCAAGGACAGCATCGCTGCGGCAGAGGAAATTCGTCGCAAGGCTGATGCGGCATACAATGAACTGGACGGAAATAAGAATCCTCAGGTTGGAGAATCTGTTTCTACGGGTGTCCAGTCCGAGCCCGCAAATAAACAAGGAATTCATTGGGTGCCTGTAGGTTTATCCGCTGCAGTGACTGTAACAGGTGCCGTACTTACTATTGTGGGCTACAATAAGGCTACCTCTGCCCATGACAAAAAGCCAGCCAATGTCGATGAGTACAAGAAGAACAAGGATGATATCCATAGCGGAAACACCTTGAATACGGCAGGCATCATTACCGCTATTGTCGGTGCAATCGGCCTAGGCCTGAGTTTCGCATTTTAGGGGAGGGTAAAAAAATGAAATTAAATAAACGACCCTACTCTCTTCTCTCCATTCCGAGCGAATCCTCTCGTGTCATTCTGAGCGCAGCACGAAGTGCGAAGTCGAAGAATCTTGGAATGCTCGCCTTCGCATTTGTTCTCCTGGCACTCACCGCCTGTACCTCCGGCCTTGAAGATGACTATGAGGAAATGTATGGGTATTTGGTAAATGGCAGTGTCACCCCGAGCGTAGTCGAGGGGTCTATGACCGACTCCCGCGACGGTCAAACCTACAAGACGGTGACCATCGGCACCCAGACCTGGATGGCGGAGAATCTGAACTACGCTTACGTTAAGCATACTGCTGAAGAGGATTCATCTAGTTTTTGTTATGACAATAATCCTGATAACTGCGCAAAGTACGGTCGTCTGTACCTGTGGTCTGCCGCCATGGACTCCGCGGCCGTATTCAGTACCGCAGGTAAGGGCTGTGGCTATGGCAAGACCTGTAGCCCCAGTGGTACCGTACGTGGCGTCTGCCCCGAAGGTTGGCACCTGCCTAACGATGACGAGTGGAATACTTTGTGGACCGCCGTCGGTGGAACCAGCACCGCCGTTTTAAAGCTGAAATCTACTAGCGGTTGGTCTGGTGGTGGCGACGGCTCCGATTCCTTTGGCTTCGCTGTTTTGCCGGCGGGCCGCCGCTACAACAGTGGCAGTTTCTACGACGAGGGCTACGACGCAAACTTCTGGAGTTCTACTGAGTACGATAGTTACTACGCGTACGGTTGGTTCTTCAACTACAACTACGGCAGCGTGCTCCGTGACAACAGCAATGAGGGCTTCGGGTTTTCCGTTCGTTGTCTTCGGGACTCTGACGAGGGGGGCGAAGCCTCCTCGTCGAGCTCGCAGGCACAGCCAACGAGCTCATCCTCCAGTGTCACCCCGAGCGAAGTCGAGGGGTCTATGACCGACTCTCGCGACGGTCAAACCTACAAGACAGTGACCATCGGCACCCAGACCTGGATGGCCGAGAACTTGAACTACGATTACAACGAAGGAACCGCCAAGAGCTACTGCTACGAAGACAACACTGCTAACTGTGATAAGTATGGTCGTCTGTACCTGTGGTCTGCCGCCATGGACTCCGCGGCCGTATTCAGTACCGCAGGTAAGGGCTGTGGCTATGGCAAGACCTGTAGCCCTAGCGGTACCGTACGTGGCGTCTGCCCCGAAGGTTGGCACCTGCCTAACGATGACGAGTGGAATACTTTGTGGACCGCCGTCGGTGGAACCAGCACCGCCGGT